>NZ_JBKZWT010000111.1:0-10958 GCF_047759905.1 Sinomonas sp. G460-2
GGCTATCTGTCCGCGCGGCTCGAACGACTCGACGTCCCTGCGCGGCTCCGGCGTGGGACCGCACTCGGCGCCTTCGCGGTCGGGAGCCACGGCGACTGGGAGGGCCTCCCGCGCCGCGACGAGCTCGGGCTGCTCGACACCGAGAGCGGCGAGACGCACCGCTGACCCGTCGCTGAGGCGCGCGGCATGGGTACGGCAACGATGGCAAGCGGTTGCCCGGCCGTGGTGGGGGTCACTAGTTTGGAGGGGTGCCCGTCGACGCGTCACCCGAGTCCCCTCAGCCCCCATCACCGGTGAGGAGGGCCGCCGTCGTCGGCTGCGGCGACATCTCCGCCCAGCATTTCGCGGCGCTCGGCGCGATCGACGGCGCCCAGCTCGCCGCCGTCGTCGATCCTGACGCGGACCGACGCGCCGCCGCCTCTGCCGCCCACGGCGTGCCGGGGTATGCGAGCCTCGGCGAGCTGCTCGATGCGGGAGGCGTCGACGCCGTGCATCTCTGCACGCCGCACAACTCCCACGCGCCCCTCGCCCAGCAGGCCCTCGAGCGCGGCGTCAATGTGCTCACGGAGAAGCCCGTCGCGCACACTCTGGCGGACGCCGAGGCGCTCGCCCTCACGGCGCGAACCGCGTTCGCCGAGCGCGGCACCCAGCTCGGGGTGTGCTTCCAGAACCGTTACAACGAGCCGGTCCGAGCCCTCCGCGAGCTGCTGGATTCCGGGAAGCTCGGGCGAATCCTTGGGGCCAACGCGACGGTCATGTGGCACCGCACGCCCGAGTACTACGCGGCGCGGCCTTGGCGCGGAACGTGGGCCGGGAGCGGCGGTGGGCTCCTCATGAACCAGGCCATCCACACGCTCGACCTGCTGCAGTGGCTCGTGGGTCCCGCCGTCCTAGTCGGCGGGGCGGCGTCGACGCGCGCGCTCGCGGGCGTGATCGAGGTCGAGGACACCGCCGACCTCCTCCTCGAGCACACGACGCCCGACGGCGGGAACGTCCGGTCCGTCTTCTACGCGACCAACGCGAACGGGGTCAACGCCCCTGTGACGCTCGACGTCGTGACGGAAGGGGCCACGCTGAGCCTGCGGGGCGAGCTCACGGTGCGGCATGCCGACGGGAGGGTCGACGTCGTCGAGGAAGCCGGCGTCCTTGCGGGCGAGCGGAGCTATTGGGGCGCCTCGCACCGTCTGCTCATCGAGGATTTCTATGCGTCGCTCGGGTCCGGGCGTCCGTTTTGGATCGGGGCCGAGGAGGCGACGGCGTCGCTGCGGCTCATCAAGGACGTGTACGCGAGCTCGTACGCGCCGGGGGAGTGGGTCTAGCCCCGCCGCACCGGGCCTCGGTGGCAAGTGTTGGCAAACGGTTACCATCGTGTGCCAGATCTGCCTACGGTGGAAGAAGTGTGACGGCCGTCACCGCGCGGCCGCTGGTACGAAGAGGAGAACAGCGATGGCCAGAATCGGCGTCCAAGCGATGATGCTTCGGGAGAGCTTCGAAAAGATCGGTCCCTTCGAGACGCTCCGGAAGGTTGCCGAGATCGGCTACCGCGCCGTCGAGGTCTCGCAGATCCCCATGGACCAGGCGAACGTGGCAGAGCTCGAGCGGGCCAGGGGCGAGCTCGGAATCGAGTTCGCGGCGCTGTCCGCGCAGCTCGAGGGCGAGCAGGGCTCCACCCCGTACCCGCTCGCGGTCGACGTCGAGCGCGTCGTCGCTGACTGCCGTCGCCTCGGCACGGACATGCTGCGGATCGGCATGGCGCCCATGTTCGAGCTGCAGAGCGAGGACAGCGTGCGCGACTACGCGAAGCGCGCCGAGAAGGCCGCGCAGGCGCTCGCGGACGAGGGCATCGCGCTGTACTACCACAACCACCACGTCGAGTTCGCCAAGATGAGTGGCCGCTACATCATGGACATCCTCGCTGACGAGGCCCCGAGCATGGGGCTCGAGATCGACGTCCACTGGGTCCAGCGCGGCGGCCTCGACCCGGTCCGCACCCTCCACAAGTACGCGGGCCGCACCGCGATGGTCCATCTCAAGGACTACCGCATCGGAGCGCTGTCCGAGGAAGGCGTGAAGGCGCACGCGGAGGGCAACCACGAGGCGTTCATGCGCGAATTCGCCGACGTCGTGCAGTTCGCCGAGGTCGGGGAGGGCAACCTCGACTTCGCCTCGATCGTGCCCACCGCCGTCGAGACGGGTGCGAAGTACCTGCTCGTCGAGCAGGACCGGCTGTACGGCCGCACCGTCTTCGACGCCCTCACGATCTCCCACGACAACCTCGTGGGCCTCGGATTCCAGGACCTCTTCTAATCCCAGCGAAACAGGAGCAAGCATGAGCAAGAAAGTCCGCCTCGGCATCGTCGGGTTCGGCAACCAGGGCAGCCAGTATGCGGGGCTCGTCGCCGACGGACGCGTTCCGAACATGGAGCTCGTGGCGATCACGGACACGGACCCCGCGCGTCGCGAGCTCATCGCCGAGCGGCACCCGGGCGTGACCGTGTTCGACGACTACATCACGATGCTCGAGTCCGGTGCCATCGAGGCCGTGGTCACGACCGTCCCGCACTACCTTCACCCGCAGATGGGCATCCAGGCGCTCGAGCGCGGCCTCCACGTGCTCGTGGAGAAGCCCGCGGGCGTCTACACGAAGCAGGTCAAGGAGCTCAACGAGTTCGCGGCGTCCAAGCCTGAGCTGACGTTCGCGATCATGTTCAACCAGCGCACCAACCCGCTGTACCGCAAGCTCAAGGAGATCATCGCCTCGGGCGAGCTCGGCGAGATCCGCCGCACGAACTGGATCATCACCACGTGGTATCGGCCGCAGGCGTACTACGACCAGAGCGACTGGCGCGCCACGTGGGGCGGCGAGGGCGGCGGCGTCCTCGTGAACCAGGCCCCGCACAACCTCGACCTGTGGCAGTGGATCTGCGGCGTCCCCAAGAGCGTCTTCGCCAAGGCCGGCTACGGCTTCCGGCGGAACATCGACGTCGAGGACGAGGTGGTCGCCGTGGTCGACTACGGCAACGGCGCGACCGGCACGTTCACCACCGCGACCCACGAGCTCGTGGGCACGGACCGCTTCGAGATCACGGGCGACAAGGGCAAGATCGTGGTCACCGACGCGAAGACCGCGGTCGTGACCCGCTACCGCCGCACCGAGCAGGAGATCAACGCGAGCATCCCGACCGAGGACATCTGGAAGATGACCCGGGACGAGTTCGACCCGAACGAGTACTACACGCACGAGACGCTCGAGTTCGACACCGCGTGGGGCGGCCAGCACGCCACCGTGCTGGAGAACTTTGCGGCGAACATCCTCGACGGCACCCCGCTCATCGCCCCCGGCAGCGACGGGATCCTCGGCGTGCGCCTCGCGAACGCAATCCACTTCTCGAGCTGGACCGGCAAGGAAGTCCCGATGGACTTCGACGACGACGAGTTCCTCGCCCTGCTCAACAAGAAGATTGCCGAAGAGGGCAAGTTCCCCCAGCGCAGTTAAGCAGAGCTGCGCGAGGCGCGTCCCATCGTGCCCTCCTTTCGCGGCCGTGGTGGCGGGAATCGGTGTGTTGTGCGGCGAGTCGCGGCTATGGGCGTGCAAGAAGGGCAGGAGCGGACGCCCCACGAGCGGACGACGGCGGGTGGGCACCCGCCGTCGTCCGCTTTTGCTGTGTGGGGCGTCAGGCGCGGGCGGGCCCGGTCGACGCGCGGATCTTGAGGTGCGTGGGCATGACCGCGAGCTTGCGGGGCGTGCCGCCACGGATCGGGTCGAGCTGGGCCATGAGCATCGACACCGCGACGCGGCCGGCCTGCTCGACCGGCGAGGCGATCGTGGTGAGCGGTGGGTTGCAGAAGTCCGAGCCGAACATGTCGTCGCAGCCCACGATGCTCACATCGTCGGGCACGCGCACGCCGCGCTCGTGGAAGCGCTGGAGCATGCCGATGGCGAGAAGGTCGTTGAAGGCGATCATCGCCGTCGCCCCCGTGCTGAGCGCGGCGTCGGCCGCGGCCGCCCCGGAGAACGCCGTCGGGGCGTAGGGGCCAATTCGCGTGGCCGTCATGCCGCGCTTCGCGGCGGCCTCCTCGATCGCCTTCCAGCGCCGGTGATTGGACCAGGAGCTCGTGGGTCCCGCCGCGTAGACGACCGACTTGTGGCCGAACGAGGCTAGGTGCTCGAGGGCCTGGACCACGGCGCTCGGCGTGTCGATGAGCACGGTCGGGGCGTCCGCCGTCGCCCGGTTGATGGTGACGAGCGGCTGCCGCAGCGCGGTGTCCGCGAGCTGCTGGTCGGTGAGGCGCGACGCGGCGAGGATTGCCCCGTCCGTGGAGCGGCGCAGCTTCCGCAGCGTGTCGAGCTCGACGTCGGTGGCCTCCTCGGTGTCGACGAGCAGCTGGGTGTAGCCGGACGCCTTCAGCTGGTGCTGCGTGCCGCGGATGATGTCGAAGAAGAACGGGTTCGTGATGTCGGGGACCAGAACCGCGATGACCCCCGTGCGCCCCGAGCTGAGGCCGCGCGCCGTGCTGCTCGGAACGTAGTGCAGCTCCGACGCGATCCGCTCGATCTTCTCCCGCGTGCGTGCGTTGACGCGCTGGGGATTGGACAGTGCGCGGGACACGGTCGAGGTGGCGACGCCGGCGATCTCCGCGATGTCGCGGATGGTCGGCATTCGCTCGGCAGAGGAGGGGGACTCTTCGGTCATGCATGCCATTGCAGCATCTTTGGCAACTCATGGCAATCGCTTGCCGTCGGTTTTCCTCTTTTCCTAAGCTCGACCTTATCGATGCATGGGGTGAGCTGAATCACAACGGCCGCCCACCGACCTCAAGGAGGAGATTCATGCGTTTTGGCAAGAAGGCCGTTCTGGCCTCCATTGCGACGGCAGCCGCTCTCGCACTTTCTGCCTGTGGCGGGGGTGGCACGTCCGGCGGCAGCTCCTCCGGCGGCGCCGTCAACGGTGCCGGCAAGACGCTCAACGTCTTCATCGGCAAGAACACCACCTATCCCCAGCAGCAGCAGCAGTGGTTCGACGACACGGCCGCGGCCTTCAAGAAGGCGACCGGCGCCGACCTCAAGTTCGAGACCTTCGCCTCGGGCAACGACGAGCTCACGAAGATCCAGACCTCGGCCGTCTCCGGCCAGGGCCCTGACATCTACTCGCTCGGCACCACGTTCACCCCGACCGCGGTCGCGACGGGCGCCTTCGCCCAGCTCACCGACGACGACTGGAAGGCGCTCGGCGGCAAGGACAAGTTCAACCAGGCGGCGCTCGGGATCTCCGGCCCGGACCAGAACAAGCTCTACGCCGTTCCGTTCGCGAGCCGTCCGTTCGTCATGGCCTACAACAAGGACCTCCTCAAGGCGGCCGGCATCGACAAGCCCGCCACGACGTGGGACGGCCTCGTCGACCAGGCCAAGAAGGCCACGGACGCGTCCAAGGGCCAGTACGGCATGTCGATCGCGTACAAGGACAACTTCGACCCGTGGAAGTACATCTGGGCCATGTCCGAGCAGTCGGGCAACAAGCTCGTGGACGGCAAGACGGCGAACATCAACAACGACGCCGTGACCAAGGCCTACCAGACGTACTTCGGCTGGCTCACGAAGGACAAGGTCGTTGACCCGGCGTCGGTCGGCTGGACCAACAGCCAGGCCCTCGCGAACTTCGCCTCCGGCAAGTCGGCGTTCTTCCTCATGACGTCCACCGGCTCGCTCAACACGCTCAACAGCTCGGCGATCAAGGACAAGTACGACTACGCGCTCATGCCGACGCAGATCAGCGACACGGCGCCGAGCGGTGCGCGTCCCGTGGCCTCGATCCTCTCGGGCGACAACATGGGCATCGCCTCCTACTCGAAGAACAAGGACCTCGCGCTCGCGTTCCTCAAGATGGTCACGGACAAGGATCAGCAGCTGAGCTACCAGAAGATCTTCGGCGACCTGCCGACGAGCTCCGACGCGCTCAAGTCGCTGAGTTCCGCCCCGCACATGGCGGCCGTCACCGATGCCGCAGCCAAGTCGTTCGCGACGCCGTTCACCGGCGCGTGGGCCGACATCCAGCTCGCCCTCGTCAATGTCACGGTTCAGAGCATTCCGGATCTCGCGTCCGGAAACGTCTCGCAGGCGAACCTGAGCCAGCGCATCAAAGCCGCCCAGGACTCCGCGCAGCAGTCCCTGAGCCGAGCCAAGTAGTCCGCGCTGCGGATGTTTTGAGGTAATCATGACCACTGCCCGCAATTCCGCCCCGGAGTCCCGGACCGCCACTCGCGTGGCGGGCCGGGGCCCCCGGCCCGACACGGCCTCCTCGACCGGCGGCCAGGCCGGCCCCAGCAACAAGCGCCGCCGAGGCCTGTCCGAGCGCAACCGGCCCCTGTGGATGCTCATCCCTGGTGGCGTCCTCATGCTGGTCGTCATCGTCGTACCGCTCGTGCTCGGCGTCTACATCTCCTTCCTCGACCTCGACCAGTACACGCTCCGCCAATGGCTCTCGGCGCCGTTCATCGGGCTCGCCAACTACATCGAGGCCATCACCCAGTCGGGGATCCTGCGCTCGGTGTGGCTCAGCGTCTCGTACTCGGCCATCGCCACGATCGTCACGCTGCCGCTCGGCATCGCGGCGGCCCTGGCCACGCAGAACAAGTTCCCCGGCCGCGCCCTGGTGCGCTCGGTCTTCCTCATCCCGTACGTCCTGCCCGGCTTCGTCGTGGCCACGGTGTGGCGGACCATGTTCCAGCCGAGCGGCATCATCACGCTCATGCTGCACCACGTCGGCATCGATCCCGGTCTGTTCCTCAACGGCCCCAACACGTACTGGGTCCTCGTGTTCGTGCAGATCTGGTCGTCGTGGCCGTTCATCTACCTCCTGGCCCTCTCCGGCCTGCAGGGAGTTGACCACGAGGTCCACGAGGCGTCCGCCCTCGACGGCGCGCTGTGGTGGAACAAGCTCCGGTACGTCATCTTCCCGTACCTCAAGGGCCCGATCTCCCTCGCGATCCTCATCGGGATGCTCAACCACATCAACAACTTCACGCTGCCCTACGTGCTCTTCGGCCTCCCCGCGCCGAACGATATCGAGGTGCTCCCGTACCTGACGTACGCGACGAGCTTCCAGAGCTTCCGCTTCGGCCTGAGCGCCGGCATGGCGGTCGTCTCGCTCATCCTCATCCTCATCCCGCTGTTCATCTACCTGCGCGCCGTCAAGCTCGACGACGCCGAGACCCCGGGAGGCCGCAAGTGACCACCAGCGCGGTGACTCTAGAGACCAAGGCCCCGGCCGCCGTCGAACGCCCCGGCTCGCGCCAGCAGAAGGAGGTGACCCGCCTGCTCCCGGGCTGGCTCCTCACCGCTGTGGCAATCATCCTGTGCGCCGCCGTCCTGATCCCGATCGCGTACATCTTCCTCGCGTCGCTCAACACGGACATCGGCGTGGCCAACGGCGAGCTCTGGCCCAGCACGTTCACGGTCAGCAACTACGAGAACATCTGGACGAGTGTCGGGCTCGCGAACGGCCTCACGAACTCGATCATCGTGGCGGGCTCGACCGCGATCGTCTCGGCGGCGTTCTCGATCGGCACGGCGTTCGTGCTGGTCCGGTACCAGTTCCTGGGCCGTCGCACGATCCTGCGGGCGCTGCTGGGCCTCCAGAGCGTGCCGGGCACGCTCATCGTGCTCCCGCTGTTCGTGCTGTTCTCCTCCTCCGCCACCTACCTCGGCCTGCAGGTCATCGGCACCCGCTGGGGCTTGTTCGTCACGTATCTGACGTTCTCCCTGCCGTTCTCGACGTGGGTCATGGTCACGTACCTCCGCGGCCTGCCGAAGGAGCTCGAAGAGGCCGCGCGCATCGACGGCGCGACGAACCTCGGCGTGCTGACCAGGATCATCCTGCCGCTGAGCTGGCCGGGCCTCATCGTCGCCGCGATCTTCGCGTTCCTGCCCGGCTGGAATGACGTGCTCTTCGCGTCCGTCATGACCCGGCCGGACACCCAGACGGCTGCCGTGGCCCTCCAGGTGTTCTCGAGCAGCACGGAGGGCGGCGCGATCCCGCTGTACGGCCAGATGATGGCGGCCTCGCTCGTGTGTGCGCTGCCGGTCGTGATCCTGTACCTGTTCTTCCAGAAGTATCTAGTGGGCGGTCTGACGTCCGGAGGAGTCAAGTGACAATGACCAACGCAGTCCAGTGGCAGCTGTCGGGGTTTGCTGACGAGATCGACGCGGACCCGCGGGTCCAGGCGGCCGTCATGCGGGCCCTCGGCGCGAGCCACGTGGAGGTCCGCGGCGCCTGGGGCGTCAACATCGTGGACATGAGCGAGGAGCAGCTCGCCGAGCTCAAGACGATCTTCGACGAGGCCGGGCTCAAGACCTCCGCGATCGCCTCGCCGATCGGCAAGGTCGACATCGAGCTGCCCGTCGAGCACGAAGTCGAGCGCCTGGGCCGGGCCCTGCGCGCCGCCGAGGTGCTCGGTGCGCCGTACATCCGCCTCTTCTCCTTCTTCTATGAGGGCAAGAAGGCCGAGGACGTCCGGGACGCCGTGATCGAGCGGATGACGGCGCTGGCCCGCCGCGCGGAGGGCACGGGCGTGACGCTCGTGCACGAGAACGAGAAGGACATCTTCGGCGACATCCCGGAGCGCGTCCTCGACATCGTGGAGTCCGTGAACTCCCCGGCGCTCAAGCTCGCGTGGGACCCGGCGAACTTTGTCCAGGTGGGAGTCAAGCCGTTCTCCGAGGCGTACGAGATGCTCCGCCCGCATGTCGTCTACCTCCAGGTCAAGGACGCTGAGTCGTCCACGAAGCAGGTCGTGCCGGCCGGCGAGGGCGACGGCGAGGTTCTCCGCACCGTCGAGGCCCTGCGCGACAGCGGCTTCACCGGCTTCGCCTCGCTCGAGCCGCACCTCGCGTACGCGTACGAGACCGGCGGCTTCAGCGGCCCGTACGCCTTTGGCGTGGCCGCCCGGGCCTTCGCGAAGGTCCTTGACGCGGCTGGCGTCGCGGTCGGCTGAAGCCGCCCCTCCGGTTTCCCCGGTTCCCCTCCCGATCTCCCCAGCTTCCGAGCGGACGACGGCGCAACTCGCCGCGCGCGCAGGGCGACACGCCGGGCGTGGTCGCCAGAAGTTGGGGAGACTGGAGAGGAATCTGGGGAAGCCGGGTCGCAGAATCTACCTTCCTTGAGACGAATCGAGAGAAACGATGACTGACTCTCTGAGCGCCAACCCCGACCGCCTCCTCCCCGCCGATCCCGGCACCCGACAGATTGCGCGTGAGCTGTACGCCGACGTCGAGCGTTTCCCGATCCTTTCCCCGCACGGCCACGTCCCGGCCGAGTGGATCGCCGACGACGTACCGTTCACGGATCCGACCAGTCTTCTCATCAGCCCCGACCACTACGTGACGCGCCTCCTCCACGCCTCGGGCGTGCCGTTGAATGAGCTCGGCGTCGGCGGGTCCGCAGCCGACGCCCGCGCGGCGTGGCGGCGCTTCGCGGACGCGTGGCCCCTCTTCGACGGGACCGCCTCCGGCTACTGGCTGCGCGAAGAGTTCGAGCACCTGTTCGGCCTGCCGGGCTCGATGGTGGACGCGCTGGGCGCGAATGCGGACGCCTCCTTTGACGCGATCGCGGCGAAGCTCGCCGAGCCGGGCTTCCGCCCGCGCCGGCTGTTCGAGGACTTCAACATCGAGGTCCTCGCGACGACCGACGATCCGCTCGACACCCTCGAGGCCCACGCCCGCATCGCGAAGGACGAATCGTTCGCGGGCCGCGTGGTTCCCACGTTCCGCCCGGATCCGTACATCAACATCGCGCATCCGGAGTGGGCGGCTCGCGTCGAGCGGATCTCCGACGAGGCGTCCGACGGCGTCGCGGGCTACGCGGGCTACCTCCGCGCGCTCGAGAACCGCCGCCGCTACTTCGTTGAGCACGGCGCGGTCTCTGCGGACCACGGCGTGCGCACGCCGCTCACGCTCAAGCTCTCCGCGAGCGAGGCCGAGGCGCTGTTCGAGAAGGCCCGGCGCGGCGAGGCCACCGCGGCGGACCGCGACGCGTTCGAGGCCCACATGATGGTCGAGATGGCGCGGATGTCCGTCGAGGACGGCCTCGTCATGACGATCCATCCCGGCTCCTTCCGCAACCACCACGCCCCGACGTTCGCGGCCTACGGCGCGGACACGGGACACGACATCCCGTTCGCCGTCAACTACACGGAGGGTGTCCGCGCGCTCCTGCAGGAGTACGGCACGGCGAAGGACTTCCATCTCGTCCTGTTCACCCTGGACGAGACGGTGTTCTCCCGCGAGCTCGCCCCGCTCGCGGGGTTCTACCCGAGCGTGTACATCGGCGCCCCGTGGTGGTTCCTCGACGCTCCGGACGCGATGCTGCGCTTCCGCTCGGCCGTGACCGAGACGGCGGGCTTCTCCCGCTCGTCCGGGTTCATCGACGACACTCGGGCGTTCTGCTCGATCCCCGCCCGGCACGACACCTCGCGCCGGATCGAGGCCTCGTTCCTGGCTCGGCTCGTCGCCGAACACCGCATCACCGAGACCCGCGCGCACGAGCTCATCGTGGACATCGTCGACGGCGCGCCGCGGCGGGTCTTCAAGCTCTGAGAAGGAAGACCCCGTGACCAGAATCGCCACTGAGCTGCCCGTCCTGGGCCGCAAGGGCTCCCCAGCCCCTCCCGTCCGCATTGTCCACCTCGGGCTCGGTGCGTTCCACCGATCCCATCAGGCCTGGTTCACCGCCAAGGCACACGACGGCGCCGAATGGGGCATCGCGGCTTTCACCGGCCGTCGCCCCGACGCCGCACGGGCGCTCGCGCCGCAGGACGGGCTGTTCACGCTCGTCGAGCGGGCCGCCGACGGCGACCGCTTCGAGGTCGTCACCACGATCTCCGAGGCCCTCGACGGCGCGGACACCGCGCGCCTGAATGAGCTCCTCGCCGCCCCGTCCACCGCGATCGTCACCCTCACCGTG
>NZ_JBKZWT010000112.1:0-10929 GCF_047759905.1 Sinomonas sp. G460-2
GGCGCAGAGGCGACGGCGGGCGTGGGCTGGGGCGCGGTGGAGGTCATAACCCCAAACTACCGCCCCGACCCTGCCAGAACGTCGCGGAGGACGACCGCCTGATTGTGGTCCTCGTCGCGGGCTGAATAGACGAGTTCCACGCGGGGATGAGCCGCGATGGCGTCCTTGAGCTCGCCGAACGCCGCGGAGCCCTCGAGTTCCTCGCGGTAGCGCCGCGCGAACTCCTCGAAGCGCTCGGGCTCGTGGCCGAACCACTTGCGCAGCTCAGTGGACGGACCCACGTCCCTGAGCCAGAGGTCAACGGCCGCGTGATCCTTGCTGAGTCCGCGTGGCCAGACGCGGTCGACGAGGATGCGGTAGGTCCCGGCAGGCGAGGAATCGTAGACTCGGCGCAGCATCACGGTGGCCATGGGCCCCATGCTAGGCCCGCCGATGGTGCCGAGGGACCGGGTCGCGCGGCAATCCGTGGAAGAATTGGCGCATGCCTGAAGCGAACACCACGGGTACAGACACGCCCGGCACCCCTTCCCTCTCCCACCCAACCGCCCCCGAGACCCCGGCCCACGCCGCCACCGTCCCCGAGAAGCCCGCCCTCGAGGGCCTCGAGGCGAAGCTCACCGAGCGGTGGCTCGCCGAGGGCACGTACCGGTACGAGACGAACACGAGCCGGGAGCAGGTCTACTCGATCGACACTCCCCCGCCCACGGCGTCCGGCTCGCTCCACGTGGGCCACATGTTCTCCTTCACGCAGACCGACCTCCTGGCGCGCTACCAGCGCATGACCGGCAAGAACGTCTTCTACCCCATGGGCTGGGACGACAACGGCCTCCCGACCGAGCGCCGCGTCCAGAACTACTTCGGCGTTCGCTGCGACCCGAGCGTGCCGTACAACGCCGACTACCGGCCGCCCGCCCAGCCCGCCAAGAACCAGCGCGACTTCGACGTCGTCTCGCGGCGCAACTTCATCGAGCTCTGCGAGGAGCTCGCGGTCGAGGACGAGAAGGTGTTCGAGCACCTCTTCAAGACGCTCGGCCTGTCCGTCGACTGGGACATGACGTACCGCACGATCGACAACACCTCGCGCGCTGTCTCGCAGCGCGCGTTCCTCCGCAATCTCGCCGAGGGCGATGCCTACCTCGCCGAGGCGCCCACGCTGTGGGACGTCACGTTCCGCACCGCGGTGGCCCAGGCGGAGCTTGAGGACCGCGAGGTGCCGGGCGCCTACTACCGCTACGCCTTTACGGCCGACGACGGCCAGCCGGTTCACATCGAGACGACCCGTCCCGAGCTGCTCGCCGCGTGCGCCGCGCTCGTGGCCCACCCGGACGACGAGCGCTACCAGCCGCTCTTCGGCAAGACCGTTCGCTCGCCGCTGTTCGGCGTCGAGGTCGAGGTCAAGGCGCACCCCCTCGCGAAGCCGGACAAGGGCTCGGGCATCGCGATGGTGTGCACGTTCGGCGACCTCACCGACGTCACGTGGTGGCGCGAGCTCCAGCTCCCCACGCGCTCGATCATCGGTCGCGACGGCCGCCTCCAGGCGGAGACCCCCGAGTGGATCACGTCCGAGGACGGCAAGGCGGCATACGCCGAGATCGCCGGGAAGACGGCTTTCTCGGCGAAGGAGGGCGTGGTCAAGCTGCTCTCGGAGCAGGGCCTGCTCGACGGCGAGCCGAAGAAGATCATGCATCCCGTGAACTTCTACGAGAAGGGCGACAAGCCCCTCGAGGTCGTCACGAGCCGTCAGTGGTACATCCGCAACGGCGGGCGTGACGCCGACCGTCGCGAGCGCCTGCTCGAGCGGGGCCGCGAGTTCGCGTGGCACCCGGGGTTCATGCGCTCGCGCTACGAGAACTGGGTCGAGGGCCTCAACGGCGACTGGCTCGTTTCGCGCCAGCGCTTCTTCGGCGTCCCGATCCCCGTCTGGTACCGGCTCGACGAGGGCGGGAACCCGGACTACGAGAACCCGATCGTTCCCGACAACGCCGCACTGCCGGTCGACCCGGTCGCCGAGGCGGCGCCCGGCTTCGACGAGGCGCAGCGCGACCAGCCCGGCGGCTTCACGGGTGATCCGGACGTTCTCGACACGTGGGCGACCTCCTCTTTGACCCCGCAGATCGTGGGCCGATGGAGCCGGGACGAGGAGTTCTTCGGGAACGTGTTCCCGTTCGACCTCCGCCCGCAGGCGCACGAGATCATCCGCACGTGGCTGTTCTCGACCGCCGTCCGCGCCGACGCGCTCCACGACTGCGCCCCATGGCGCAACGCGGCCATCTCAGGCTGGGTGCTCGACCCCGACCGGAAGAAGATGTCGAAGTCGAAGGGCAACGTCGTGGTGCCCACCGACATCCTCGAGGAGTACGGCGCGGACGCGGTCCGCTACTGGGCCGCCTCCGCGAAGCTCGGCTCCGACACGGCGTTCGAGGTCGCGCAGATGAAGATCGGCCGTCGCCTCGCGATCAAGATCCTCAACGCGTCCAAGTTCGTGCTGGGGCTCGGTGCGACTGAGGCGAACGTGGTCCGCGAGCCGCGCGACGCCGTGCTCGTCAACCCGCTCGATCGGGCCCTCCTGGCCCAGCTCGCCGATGTCGTGGCCCAGGCTGGCTCGGCCTTCGCGGGGTACGATCCGGCACGCGCGCTCCAAATCACCGAGTCGTTCTTCTGGCAGTTCACGGACGACTACGTCGAGCTCGTCAAGGACCGCGCCTATGGCGCTCAGGGCGAGGCCCAGCAGGCATCGGTGCTCGCGGCCCTCGCGACGACGCTCGACGCCCTCCTGCGCCTGTTCGCGCCGGTTCTGCCCTTCGCCACCGAAGAGGTCTGGGGCTGGTGGCGCGCGGGGTCGGTGCACCGTGCCCCGTGGCCCGAGGCGCTGCCGGTCGAGGGCGATCTCGGCATGCTGGCCACCGTGGGCCTGGCCCTCTCCGGCATCCGGAAGGCCAAGTCGGAGGCCAAGGTCAAGCAGCGCACCGAGGTCGTGTCCGCGACCGTGTCGGCTCCGAGTGCCCAAATCGCACAGCTCAGGGGTGGCCTCGGCGACCTTCGGGCGGCCGCGAACGCGCGCGAGCTCAACCTCGAGGACGGCGCTGAGGAACTGAAGGTCTCCGGCGTCGAGCTCGCGGCGGCCGAGGTCTAGCGCCCGCGAGCCGGCCTGAGGGTCCCCGAGGCGGAGAGCTCTCGGGCAAAGGGGAAGCCCCATCAGCGTTCTCGCGTTGGTGGGGCTTCGACTTTATCGGCTGTTCGGTGACGACTCCCAGTCTGGTGGAATCCTTGGCATCCAGGTCGTACCCTTCGTCACTAAGGGCCAATCGCCGGCTTTGCCTGAGGCTGCGTCGAATCGATTGTCACTGAATCTTCGGTTTCCACGTCCTCCTCTTCTTGGAGGAGGTAACTACCATTGTGATCCGGGCCACAGTCGCGTGCAAGGGCGATCCGCGAAGTACAGATGCGTAATTCGGGGGCGGGACCGACGCACGGCCCCGCCCCCGAACGCTCACACGGCCTGGGGGCGTTCCGTGCGGGACCGCTTGATCTCGAAGAAGTGCGGATAGCCCGCGAGCGTCACCGACGCATCCCACACCTCCCCCGCCTCCTCGCCCTGCGGGACCCGGGTCATGACCGGGCCGAAGAACGCCGTGCCGTCGAAGGCGACCACAGGCGTGCCGACGTCCTGGCCTACGAGCTCGATCCCGGACTTGTGGCTCGCGCGCAGCTGGGCGTCGAACTCCTCGGAATCGGCGTAGTCGGCCAGGCTGGCCGGGAGGCCGACCTCCTCGAGCGCACGCCGGATGACCTCGGTACGGTCTTTGACGCCCTCGTTGTGGATGAACGAGCCCATCGCATCGTAGAGCGGCTTGATGTGCTCGGGACCGTGTAGCTCCGATGCGGCGATGATGACGCGTACGGGACCCCAGTTCTGGTCCATCGCACGCTGATAGTCGGGGTCGAGCTCACGGCCCTCGTTGAGCACCGAGAGGCTCATGACGTGCCACCTCGTCTCAATGTCCCGAACCTTCTCAACCTCGCCTATCCACCGCGACGTCACCCACGCGAACGGGCACGCGGGGTCAAACCAAAAGTCTGCCTTGCTCTTCACTGCCTCTGCAGCAGAGGTCATGGCGGAGTCTCCCTTCGTCGTCATGTGCATTCCTTGCCATCGTATTCCGCGACCTCCTCGATCCAATTTGGGATACCAAGAGGCGAAATTTGGGATACCAAGAATTCCGACATATGAAATTTAGATTCCTTCTTGTGGAAATCGTCGCGTTCTGCCTACTCTGGTTTCACCAGGCTGACGTGAAACCGATCACGTCGAGCACACAGACCGAACACGAACGGCACCCATTCCCACCTCATGCGACGCGCTGAAAGCGAGTTCGGCGCGCGCTCGGGAGCCGCGGCAGCGTCGCCCAGCTTCCGAAATTCTGATCGCCCGTTAGGAGCACCTTTGTTGTCCCAGGTATCTAAGAACCCCGCGCAGGCGCACACCGCCCCGGCCACCCGCCCGAGGGGACGCGCGCGCTGGAGCATCGCCCTCCTCATGGGCTTCGGCATCCTCATCAACTACGTTGACCGCCTCTCGATCTCGGTCACTCAGCAGCCCCTCACGCACGACTTCGGGCTCAGCGCAACCGAGTTCGGCGTGCTCTCCTCGGCGTTCCTCTGGTCCTACGCAATCATGCAGATCCCCTCTGGCATGCTGCTCGACCGCTTCGGCGTCAAGAAGATCTGGGGCGCGAGCGCGGTGCTGTGGACCGTCGCTTCAGTCCTCACCGCGATCGCATCCGGGGCCTGGGTCATCATCGTTGCCCGCGTGCTCCTTGGCGTTGCCGAGGCCCCCGCGTTCCCCGGCGCGATGAAGGCCACGGGCCAGTGGTTCCCGCGGCACGAACGCGGGCTGTGCACCGCGATCTTCGACAGCGGCACGCGGCTCGCGAACGTGCTCGGGCTCCCCCTCATCGCATTCACCGTCTCCACATGGGGCTGGCGCGAGGCGTTCTGGCTCCAGGCCGCCCTCTCGATCGTGTTCCTCGTCGCGTTCCTCTGGCGGTACACAGGGCCCAAGGCGCGCCTTGCGAAGGGCCGCATGACGAACGACGAGTACCGCTACATCGTGGACGGCGGGGCCTCGAGCGAGGATGTGCGCCCGCAGAGCGACTGGGCCACGGTCGGCTATCTCCTCCGGCAGCGGAAGGTGTGGGGCCTTTCGCTGGGCCTCGCGGGGGCCGGCTACGTCCTCTGGATGCTGCTCACGTGGCTCCCGGGCTACATGCAGACGAGCATGAACCAGAGCGTGCTCCAGAGCGGCATCTACGCGGCCGTCCCGGCGTTCGCGATGTTCGTCTCAGAGCTCACGATCGGCGGCGTGTGGGTGGACCGCGTGATCGGTCGCGGCGCGAACCCGGACAAGGTCCGCAAGGGCGTCCTCGTGGCAGGCATGATCGTGGCCCTGTTCACGGTCGGTGCGGCCTTCAGCAACACGCCGATCGTCGCGATCATCTGGATCGCCATCGGCAGCGCGGGCATCGCCCTCGTGTACGTCACGAGCAATTCCCTCCCCGCGCTCATCGCACCGGAGGGCAGCGCTGGCTCGCTCGCCGCGATTGTGAACTGCGTCAACCTGCTCGCGGGCGTCGCCGCCCCGATCGTGACCGGCTTCGTCGTGGACGCGACGGGCCATTTCTTCTACGCGTTCATCATCGGCGGTTTCGCACTCATCGGCGGCCTTGCCTCGTACCTCCTGCTCATGGGGAGGATCGAGCCGATCCCGGCCCGCGCCGTCGTCCATTCGGCACAGGACTGAGCGCTCACGCAAAAGGAGGCCGGCACCGCGCGGTGCCGGCCTCCTTCGCGTGCTGGGCGCTACGCCGACTTCGTGCGGCGCTTCGCCACGACGCTGTGCGGGATGAGCGTGGGCTCTTCGTGGCGCATGACGACGTCCCGCGTCACCACGACGCTCGCGACGTCGTCGCGGCTCGGCAGGTCGAACATGACGGGGAGGAGCACCTCCTCCATGATCGCCCGCAGGCCGCGGGCGCCCGTGCCGCGCTCGAGCGCGAGGTCCGCGATCGCCTCGAGCGCGCCGTCCTCGAAGTGCAGCTCGACGCCGTCAAGCTGGAACATCTTCTGGTACTGCTTCACGAGGGCGTTCTTCGGCTCAGTCAGGATCTGCATGAGCGCCGGCCTGTCGAGATTCTCCACGGTCGTAATGACCGGGAGGCGGCCGATGAACTCCGGAATGAGCCCAAATTTGAGCAGGTCCTCAGGCATGACGTCCGCGTACGTGCTCTCGTGCTTCGTGATCGAGCTCAGCGGGACACCGAAGCCGATCCCCTTCTTGCCCGCGCGCTGGCCGATGATCTCCTCGAGCCCCGCGAACGCGCCCGCGACGATGAACAGGACGTTCGTCGTGTCGATCTGGATGAACTCCTGATGCGGATGCTTGCGGCCGCCCTGCGGCGGGACGGAAGCCACCGTGCCCTCGAGGATCTTGAGGAGCGCCTGCTGGACGCCCTCCCCCGAGACGTCCCGCGTAATCGACGGGTTCTCGCTCTTGCGCGAGATCTTGTCGATCTCATCGATGTAGATGATGCCCTGCTCGGCCTTCTTGACGTCGTAGTCGGCGGCCTGAATGAGCTTCAGCAGGATATTCTCGACATCCTCGCCGACGTAGCCCGCCTCGGTGAGGGCCGTCGCGTCCGCGACCGCGAACGGGACGTTGAGCCGGCGCGCGAGCGTCTGGGCGAGGTAGGTCTTTCCGCAGCCCGTGGGTCCGATGAGGAGGATGTTCGACTTCGCGATCTCGACGTCGTCGTGCCCATGCCCTTCGGCAAGCGACCCGGACTTCGAGCCGTGACCGGCCTGAATCCTCTTGTAGTGGTTGTAGACCGCAACGGCCAGTGCGCGCTTGGCGGGCTCTTGGCCCACAACGTATTCCTGGAGGAAGTCGAAGATCTCGCGCGGCTTCGGCAGCTCGAAGCTGCCCAGATCCGAGACCTCCGCGAGCTCTTCCTCGATGATTTCGTTGCAGAGTTCAATGCACTCGTCGCAGATGTAGACCCCGGGGCCCGCGATGAGCTTCCGCACCTGCTTCTGGCTCTTCCCGCAGAACGAGCACTTCAGCAGATCCGCGCTCTCACCAATCCGAGCCATTCGTCGAATCCCTTCGTGTAGGGGCAGAAGCCGTGACCACTCCACTGTAGGACACTGGGCCGACAGCGCACCGATGCCAAACGCCGGTGCCGCCGAAGATTTCTCGGCGGCACCGGCGCCTTTTACGACACGCCCGGCACGTGACCGTCAGCGAGCGATAGCGCTCTGCCGGATCTTGCGCGACTCAAGCACCTCATCGACGAGCCCGTAGACCTGGGCCTCGGGCGCCGTGAGGAACAGATCGCGCTCGATGTCGCGGCTGATTTCCTCGGGCGTCTTGTTCGTGTGCTTGGCCCACGTGTTCTCGAGCCACTCGCGCATGCGAAGGACCTCGCGCGCCTGGATCTCGAGGTCCGTCGCCTGGCCGCCCTGGCCGCCCGAAAGGGACGGCTGGTGGATCATGACGGTCGAATTCGGCAGTGCGAGGCGCTTGCCCGGCGTCCCCGCCGCGAGCAGGACCGCCGCCGCCGAGGCCGCCATGCCGAGGCACACTGTCTGGATCTCGGGGCGGATGAACTGCATCGTGTCGTAGATCGCCGTCATCGCGGTGAACGAACCACCCGGCGAGTTGATGTACATCGTGATGTCGCGGTCCGGGTCATTGGCCTCGAGCACGAGCAGCTGGGCCATGATGTCGTCCGCGGAGGCGTCGTCGACCTGGACGCCCATGAAGATGATGCGGTCCTCGAACAGCTTCGTGTACGGGTCCTGGCGCTTGAAGCCGTACGGCGTGCGCTCCTCGAACTGCGGCAGAATGTAGCGGCTCGTCGGCAGGCCCGCCGGGTTGACGCCCATGTTGTAGTTCATCTCTTGCTCCTTAGTCGCCCTGGGCGTCTCTTACTTGTCCGTCCCGCCGCCACCGGTGACGTGCCCGGCCCGCTCGGCGATCTTGTCGAAGAACCCGTAGTCGAGGGCCTCCTGAGCCGTGAACCACTTGTCGCGGTCGTTGTCCTTCAGGATCGTCTCGATGGTCTGCCCGGTCTGCTCCGCCGTGAGCTCGGCCATGACCCGCTTCATGTGCAGGATGAGCTCCGCCTGGATCTTGATGTCCGACGCGGTGCCGCCGATCCCGCCCGAGGGCTGGTGCATGAGGATGCGGGCGTGCGGGGTCGCGTAGCGCTTCCCCTTCGTCCCGGACGAGAGCAGGAACTGCCCCATCGAGGCGGCGAGCCCCGTCGCGACCGTGACGACATCGTTCGGGATGTACTGCATCGTGTCGTAGATCGCCATGCCGGCCGTGACCGACCCGCCGGGCGAGTTGATGTACAGGAAGATGTCCTTCTCGGGGTCCTCTGCGGAGAGGAGCAGGAGCTGCGAGCAGATCGTGTTCGCATTCTCGTCCCTCACCTCGGAGCCGAGCCAGATGATGCGCTCCTTGAGGAGCCGCTGGTAGATGAAGTCCTGTCCGTTGCCCTCCGCGGGCCCCGCCATGCGCGGCGTGCTTTCCTGCTGTGGCATGGTGCGCTACCTTCCGATCTGCTGCAAAGACTGGTTGCTGCTACAGGGACACTAGCCCGTTTGGGGATGCGTTTGTTCCGCGCGTCGCCACTGTTCGCTTTAGGCGCATGACGGCGCCGCACGCGCCTCGCGCGGGACAGCACAAGGGCCGCCGTTCGCGCCATGCAGCGCGGGCGGCGGCCCTTGTGAGGAAGCGTCAGAACTTGGCGGCGGCGGGGTCGTCGCTCGGGATAACGTCGGCGGCGACCTCCTCAGGCGCCTCCTCCACGGTCTCCTCGCCGGCCGGACGGACGAACTCGGTCAGGTCAACGGCGTTGCCCTCGGAGTCGGTCACCTCGGCCTGGCCGAGGACGAGCGCGAGCGCCTTGCGGCGGCGGACCTCACCGACCATCATCGGAACCTGACCGGACTGGTCCATCATCTGGGCGAACTGGTTCGGGTCCATGCCGTACTGCGACGCCGTCGAGATGAGGTACTCGATGAGCTCATTCTGCGAGACGCCGACCTCTTCCTTCTCCGCGATCGCGTCGAGGATGATCTCGTTCTTGAAGGCACGCTCGGTGTTCGCGAGGACCTCCGCGCGGTGCTCCTCGGTGTCGTGGTCCTCGGCCGCGCCGTGGCCGCCCGTCTCCGGGTTGAAGTGGGCCTCGACCTGCTCGGTGATGACCGACTCGGGTACCGGCACCTCGATGAGCTCGACGAGCTTGTCGAGGACCTTGTCGCGCGCCTCAACGCCCTGCTGGGCCACCTTCGCGTCCGCGGCCTGCTTCGCGAGGTCCTCGCGGAGCTCGGCGATCGTGTCGAACTCGGACGCCAGCTGCGCGAAGTCGTCGTCGGCCTCGGGGAGCTCGCGCTCCTTGACCGCGGTCACCTTCACGGTCACCTGGGCGGCCTCGCCCGCGTGCTCGCCGCCGGCAAGCTTCGTCTCGAAGATCGTCTCCTCGTCGGCGCTGAGGCCCGTCACGGCCTCGTCAAGACCCTCAAGCATGGTGCCCGAGCCAACCTGGTAGGAGAGGCCCGCGGCGGAGTCGACCTCTTCGTCGCCCACCTTCGCGGTGAGGTCGATGGTGAGGAAGTCATCGGCCTGCGCGGGCCGGTCCACCGGCTTGAGCGTGCCGAAGCGGCCGCGCAGCTCATCGAGCGCCTTCGTGATGTCCTCGTCCGACGCCGCGGCGGCCTCGACATCGACCTTGATGCCGGCGTAGTCGGGGAGCTCGATCTCGGGACGAACGTCGACCTCGACCTGGAACGCGAGCTGGCCATCGGTCGCGCTCGGGTCGGGAACCTCGGTGATCTCGACCTCGGGGCGGGAGAGCGGGCGGATGCCGGTCTCGGAGACGGCCTGCTGGTACCAGTCGTTGAGGCCCTCGTTGATCGCCGTCTCGAGGACGTAGCCGCGGCCCACGCGCTGATCGATCACGCGGGAGGGAACCTTGCCCTTGCGGAAGCCGGGCACCTGGATCTGCTCGGCAACCTGCTTGTACGCCGCGTCGATGTTCGGCTTGAGTTCATCGAACGGGACTTCGACGTTGAGCTTGACGCGGGTGGGGCTAAGGTTCTCGGCGGCGCTCTTCACAGCGTGGCACTCCTGGATGTTCTTGTTGGGGTCGCCGCCCTGGCTGGCTTGCCGACGGCCGAACAGTCGGGATGACAGGATTTGAACCTGCGACTTCCTGCTCCCAAAGCAGGCGCTCTAGCCAAGCTGAGCTACACCCCGTATCTGATGCACAGACCACAATACAGGCGTGCCTGCAGGGGCGCACATTCGCACAAACAGCGGCGCGAGAGAGGGGACGACGGGAATCGAACCCGCGTAATCAGTTTGGAAGACTGAGGCTCTACCATTGAGCTACGTCCCCGAGCCCTTCAACTAAAGCGAATTCGCTGATCGCGTGTCAAATCTCGCGGCCCGACACGCCGTTCGTCGGTTCCGCTGGCCCATCAGCCCGCTGGCATTGAGGGCACCAATACAGCTTGCGCCCCGCCTCAGCCGCGAGCCGAACATTCTCGCCGCACACCCGGCACGCTTGCCCGTGCCGTCTGTACACATAGTGAGCGTGATCCGGCCCCGGGAGTTCGCCTGGGCCGCCCGGCCAGAGGGCCGGGTCGGTTGTGACGATGCGGCCGTCGCGCACGCCGTGCCCGAGCGCCACGACGGCGTCGTCCCACAGGGCAACCGCCCGAGCGTGCCCCACATGGGTTCCGGGCAACGCCGGGTCGAGGCGGGCTCTGAACAAGAGCTCGGCGCGGTAGACGTTGCCGATACCGGCGACCACGGCCTGGTCCATGAGGAGCCGCCCCACGGGCGTACGACGGCGCGTG
>NZ_JBKZWT010000113.1:0-10860 GCF_047759905.1 Sinomonas sp. G460-2
ACGACGAGGATCAGATCGCCGACCTGAACTCGCGCCTCCACGAGGAGATCGTCACGCTGAGCGGCAACCGACTGCTTCAAAAGCTCATGACGCCGGTCAGCGGTCACGTGAGGCGGCTGTTCCACATCGCGAAGGACCGCGACCAGAGGGAGCTCTACCGCGAGCACGTCGCCATCGTCCAGGCGATCATTCGGGGCAACGCCGAGCTCGCCGCGGCCCTTTCCTTCGCGCACGTCGAAGAGAGCCGCGCCGAGTCGCTTCCGATCGTTGAGCGGCAGCTCGGCGCCCGCCCCGGCGGCGGCGCCTAGGGTTAGAGGGCCTTGACCGCCGTCAGCACCTTCGTGAGCGACTCCTTCGCGTCACCGAACAGGAGCGTGGTCTGCGGCTCGTACAGGAGCTCGTTCTCGATCCCCGCGAATCCCGGCCGCATGGACCGCTTGAGGAACACGACCTGCCGCGCGTCGCCCGCCTCGAGGATCGGCATGCCGTAGATCGGCGAGCCGGGGGTGGACTTCGCGGCGGGGTTGACCACGTCGTTGGCACCGACCACGAGGGCCACGTCGGCCTGTTTGAAGTCCCCGTTGACCTCGCTCATCTCCTTGAGCGATTCGTACGGGACGTTGGCCTCGGCGAGGAGCACGTTCATGTGCCCCGGCATGCGGCCCGCCACGGGATGGATGGCGAACTCGACGTCGATGCCGCGCGCCTCGAGTGCCTGCGCGAGCTCGGCGGCCGTGTGCTGCCCCTGCGCAACGGCGAGCCCGTACCCCGGCACGATGATGACGCGCTGCGCGTACCCCAGCAGGATCGCCACGTCCTCCGCGCTCGAGGACCGCACGGGCCGCTCGCTCACGGCCGTGGACCCCGCCGTCGAGCCTCCCCGGAACGCGCCGAACATGATGCCGGCCACGCTGCGGCCCATCGCCGCGGCCATAAGCCGGGTGAGGATCGTGCCCGACGCGCCCACGAGCGTCCCCGCGACGACGAGCAGCACGTTCCCGAGCACGAGCCCCGACGCCGCGACGGCGAGACCCGTGAACGCGTTGAGCAGCGAGATGACGATCGGCACGTCCGCCCCGCCCACCGGCAGGACGAGCAGCACCCCGACCACGAGGCCCACCACGAGAAGGACGACGGCGACCCCCGCCGATCCGCTCATGACGACGGCGGCCGCCGCACCCGCCGCCGCGACGAGCACCACGCCCATGACCACGGGCAGGCCCGGGAACACGACGGGCCGCGTGGTCATGAGCTCCTGGAGCTTCGCGAACGTGACGCAGGACCCCGCGAACGAGACCGCCCCGACGAGCAGCGTGAAGGCGATCGCGAGCCGGAGCCAGCCGTCGTCGGCCTGCGGGAGCTCGAGAAGCGCCACGAGCGCCGCCGCGCCGCCGCCCACGCCGTTGAACATCGCGACGAGCTGCGGCATCTGGGTCATTTTGACCCGGCGTGCAACGGGCGCGGCCAGCGCGGCACCGCCCAAGATCGCCCCAAGGATCCACGGAATGTTCTCGAGCCGGCTCGCGAGGAACACCGTCACGAGGGCCACGAGCGCGCCGAACGCGCCCACGAGGTTGCCGCGGCGGGCGTGCTTGGGCGAGCTGAGCCCCTTGAGCGCAAGGATAAAGCAGACCGCCGCGACGAGATAGAGCAGTGCTGTCGAGGTCGGGTCGAGAAGAGCGGAGGCGGGGGTCACTTCGCGCCCTCCTTCGCGGCATTCCTGCCGTCCTGCCCGGGGGCATTGCGACCCCGGAACATCTCGAGCATGCGGTCCGTCACCACGAACCCGCCCACGAGATTGGCCGTGGCGAGGACGACGGCGAGCAGCGCCACCGCGAGCACCCATCCGTCCGTGGCCTGGCCGGCCACCGTGATGGCGCCCACGAGGATGATGCCGTGGATCGCGTTCGCCCCGGACATGAGCGGCGTGTGCAGGATGCTCGACACCTTCGAGACCACCTCGAAGCCCACGAACACGGCCAGCACCGTGATCGTGAGCAGCTCGATTCCGCCCATCAGCCCGCTCCTCCCTCGACGTCGTCTTCGACCCGCCTGCCGGACACGCCCGCGCCCGGAACCCCCACACCCGGCCCGCCGAACCCCTCCACGCCGGGCGTCGCGGAGGCGAGCGCCGCGAGAGCCTGCGCGGTGGGCTCGTGCCGCACGTCGCCGTCGTACGTGAGACACGCCCCGGCGACCACCTCGTCGCCGAAGTCCGGGACCACCTGGCCCTCAGCGACCATGAGCGCGATGAAGTTCGCGACGTTCTTCGCGTAGAGGCGTGAGGCGTCCGAGGCCATCGCCGAGGCGGCGTCCTTGAGGCCCACGAGCGTGATGTGGCCCGCGCCGTCGGCCGTCGGGACCTCGACGTCCTCTCCCGCGACCGAGCCCTCGACGTTCCCGCCGGACTCCGCCGCCATGTCGACTACGACCGACCCCGGCCGCATGGCCGCGACCATCTCCCGCGTGACGAGCATCGGGGCGCGGCGGCCCGGGACCGCGGCTGTGGTGATGAGGACGTCCGCCTCCGCGACGTGCGGCGCGAGGAGCTCGCGCTGGAGCGCACCGCGATCGGCGGTGAGCTCGCGCGCGTAGCCGCCCGACGCCGCTGTTGCCTCCGGAGAATCCAAGTCCAGCCGGATGAACGTGCCGCCCATCGAGGCGACCTCGTCGGCGGAGGCCGGGCGGATGTCGTTCGCGGACACGCGCGCGCCGAGCCGCTTGGCCGTGCCGATGGCCTGCAGGCCCGCGACCCCCGCGCCGAGCACGAGCACGCGGGCCGGCGGAACCGTGCCGGCCGCCGTCATGTACAGCGGGAAGAAGCGCGGGAAGCGGATCGCGGCCTCCAGGACGCAGCGGTAGCCGGTCACGAGCGCCTGGGACGTGAGCGCGTCCATCGACTGGGCGCGGGAGATCCGCGGCACGAGTTCGAGCGCGAACGCCCCCACGTGCGTCTCGGCCAGCGCGCGGACCGTGGGGAGCTCGGTCGACGGCGAGGCGAGGCCTACCGTGATCGCTCCGGGCTTGAGGCGCGCGGCCGTGGCTGGGTCGAGGGGGCGTACGTGGGCCAGGACGTCGACGGCGGCGTAGTCGAGGGCCTCGACGATGCGGGCCCCCGCGGCGAGATAGTCGGCGTCGGCATGTCCGGCCGCGGCCCCCGCTCCCGCCTCGACCCGCACCCCGAGCCCGAGCCCTACGAGCTGCCGCACCGACTCCGGCGTCGCGGCGACGCGCCTCTCCCCCGCGAGCCGCTCGCGCGCGATCCCGACGTCCACAGCGCCTCCCCTCGACATTGAGTCCTACGGGTGAAGTGTATTGCGGGTCGCGAGGGATCGGGTGAGGTGGGGGCCGGTCACGACGCGGCAGGCGTGGCGAGCGACGGCGCGAGGGCCGGGGCGCGCTTCATGCCACGCACGGCGTCGGCGAAGCTCTCGAGGTAGGCGGTGCGGCGGGCCGAGGGCGGCCTCGGTTCAGTGGTGCCTGGCGCGGCGTCCGGATAGTGCAGCGCGAGGCCCTCGCGCAAGAGTCGGATCGCCTCGCTGCGCTGCTGGGAGATGGCCGACGACGTGAGGCCGAGCTCGTCCGCGACCTCCTTGACCGAGCGGCCCTCGAGGTAGATCGCCGCGACGACGTGTCGGAGCCGCTCGGGCAGCGAGCCGACGGCGGCCTGCACATAGCGGGTCTGCTCGACGGCGAGGGTGGCTTCCTCCGGGCCGATCGACTCGGCGACGAGCGAGTCCGTGACCGTCTCGTCGAGGGCCCCGACCGTGCGGGCGGCGTCGGTGAGCGCGTCGGCGACCTCCTGCCGGCCGAGGCCGAGCGCCACAGCGAGCTCATCGTGGCTCGGCGCTCGGCCGAGGCCGCCCGTGAGCGTCTCGGTCATGGCCTGGACGGCCTTGATGCGCTTGCGAGTTCCGCGCCCGGCCCAGTCGAGCGAGCGGAGTTCATCCATGAGCGCACCCGTGATGCGGCGGCGCGCGAACGCTCCGAACGGCACGCCCGTGGACGGGTCGAACGCTTCGGCGGCGAGCACGAGGCCGAGCGAGCCGGCGGAGGCCATGTCCTCGCGCGAGAGGTGTGTGGCCCGAGCGCACAGGTCGGAGACGAGGTAACCGACGAGTGGAAGGTTCTCCACCACGAGACGGTTGCGTTCTTCGATATCCACATGCACCCCTGTGAGACCTGCCTGCCGGGAGTCCGGGAGAGAAACCGCAGGTCACGGAGGACCGCACGACTCATTGGACATGTCTATTTCTATGTGGGAGACGGGTTTTACATGTCCATTTGTGCGGCGTGTCGCGTGGATTGACAGAGCGAGTCATTGGGGCGAGTCAAACTGCCCGGCTTCGCGGGCGGTTCCCCCGGTTTCGCGGGCGGTTTCCCCAGCTTCCGTTCCAGCTTCCCCAGCTTCACGACGGACGACGGCGGGACTCACCGGCGGTTCGGGGCAACACTCCGTGGGTTGAAGCCTAAAGCTGGTGAAACCGGCGAAGTAGGTGGTGAAACCGGAGAAGAAGACGGGGAGATTGGCGCCGGACGACGGCGGGACTCACCGACGGCGGCGGGGTCGGTTACTCCGGGAAGCCCGGGAGGCCCCTCAGGATGTCGGACGGGTCGGCGGAGGCCTGCGCCGCCTCGAGATTCGCGCCGGCCACCGCCTCGAAGATCTCCTCGCGCTTGATCGCGAGGTGGCGGGGCGCGTCGATACCGATCCTGATTCCCTCGCTGCCACGGCTCTCGAGGAACGTGATGACGATCTCGTCCCCGATCATGATCTTCTCGCCCGGCTTGCGCGTCAGTACGAGCATGGCTTCCCTTCCGTGGCACCGCAGGCCCGGCGCCTGCTCAGAGCACCGTCCGTGGTGCAGGTGATCCGTCAACCCAGCCTACGGGGATTCCGAGGCCGTTGATGCTATGGGCCGTCCGGGTTTCGCGAGCGCCCACCACCGCGAGGGCGTCGACGGGCAGGTGGGCTCGCGCCGCGGCGACCCAGTCGGCCGTCTCCTCCGGCTTATGCCGGGCGTCCGCCACGAGCCACACCTGGTCGGCGCCGAGGCTCGCGGCAAGACCGAGAAACGGCAGCCCGTCCGCAACCGAACCCAGCGAGCAGGCGACGACGACCGCCGTCTCCGTCTCGACGCCCCGCGCCCGCGCGGCCATCGCGTCCCGCCTGCTCCTGAGCGAGGCGCCACCCAGGCGGAGGCTCCCGAGGCGCAGGCTCCCCGGGGACAGGCCTGGGGACAGGCTTCCCTGAGGCTGGCCCTCCGAGTCAGAGTCTCCAACATCGGCACTGCCGAGGTCGAGACTCGCGTCATACAGCTCCCAGCGCGAACCGTCGCGCGCCATGTCCCGCGCCACGCAGGACGCCGTGTCCCCGAGCCCCGCGACGAGGACGAGATCGCCCGGCGCCGAGAGAGGGACGGGGACGCGTTCGTCGAGGACCACTTCGCTCCGCAGCCGCTCGAGCAGCTCGTCGAAGCCCACGGCCTGGGTCGAGACCGCCTCGGGCGAGACGGCGCGGGAGACGGTCTGCCGGACGGCGGTCGAGGCGGCCGAGGCGGCGGCGGAACCCGATGGCCTGCCGGCGGCACGCAACGAGTCCTCGGTCCGGTCGGCGTCGTCGAGCAGCGCCGCGATCCCGGCCCGCCCGGCGAGGACGTGCGGAATCGCGGGCTCGACAGCAACGACGGCGGGCTCGCCGTCGTCCGGGACGTGCACGGTGACCTCGACGTGCCGCCGCCCGAGGAAACCGCCGATCCCGCCGTCGAGCACGCGCTCGGCCCGGACGATCCGCACCTCGGGGCCGTAGAGCTCGGCTGCCTGCCGGCTCGCGTCCTCGAGCGTCGTGCCCCTAAGCAGGAACTGCTGAGCCAAGGCGCACCACCCCGATCGTCTCGATGTTCACGTTGGTCGACGTGACCTCCGCGTAGGAGAGCACGGGCACGCCGCTGGGCGGCAGCGGCACCATCTTCCGCACGGCCGGGCGCAGCACGGGAGCGCACACGAGCACCGGGATCTTGCCAGAGGACTCCGCGGCCGCGACGGCAGAGCTGAGGGAGATCATGATCGCGTCGAGCTTGGGCTGGTCCATGACGAGCTGCGTCCCGCTCTCCGCGGGCCGCAGATCCTGCACGAGCGTCTGCTCGAGCCCCGGCTCAATGGTGATGACGGTGAGCCGTTCGCCGCCCATGAACCGCCCCACGAGGGCGGGGCCCAGCGCGAGCCGGGCCGCCTCGATGAGGCCCTCCGGCTCGGTCGAGGCCTTCGCTCGCAGCGTGAGCGCCTCGTAGATGCGCGTGAGGTCATTGATGGGCACCTGCTCTGCGAGGAGGCCCTGGAGCACGCGATGGATCTCGGCGAGCGAGAGCAGACCGGGCGTGAGCTCCTCGACGGCGGCCGGGCTGCCCGCCTTGACGCCCTCCGTGAGCACGCGGACGTCCTCACGCGAGAGCAGGCGGGCCGCGTTCGAGCTCACGATCGAGGAGAGGTGCGTGACGAGCACGCTCACGCGGTCGATCACGGTCGCCCCGGTCATCTCGGCGCTGTGGCGCATCTCGGCCGGCACCCATTTCCCGGCGAGCCCGAAGACGGGCTCGACGACGGCGGCGCCGGGCAAGGCATCCAGGAAGTCCCCGAGCGCGAGCAGCTTCCCGGCCGGCGCCGTCCCCCGACCCGCCTCGACCCCCGCGATGCGGATCGCGTACGTGGCCGGCGGGAGCTCCACGGAATCCCGGGTCCGCACCGGCGGGACCACCACGCCGAGGTCCATCGCGATCTTGTGCCGCAACGACTTCACGCGCGCGAGCAGATCGTCCGGCGAGCCGCCCACGAGGTCCACGAGGTCGGGAGCCAGGAGGATTTCAAGGGGATGAACCCGCATCTCCTCCATGAGCCGCTGATTCGGGTCCTGCTCCGCCTCGCCCGCGCCGGTGCCCGCGGTGCCGGACGCGCCGGCGGCAGCACCGCCGTCGTCCGCTGGTCGGATCCGGCGGGAGGCGACGATGAGCGCCCCGCCCACGCCGAGGAACGGCAGCGGCGGCATGCCCGGGATGAGCGCCATGACCACCGCGGCGATCCCCGCGATGAGGAGGGCGTTGCGGGACTGGGAGAGCTGGGTCGAGGCGGCCTGGCCGAGGTCCGCCTCGGCGTTCGAGCGCGTGACGATCATGCCGGTCGAGACGGCCATGAGGAGGGCGGGGATCTGGGAGACCAGGCCGTCGCCCATGGTGAGGAGGCTGTAGGTGTTGAGCGCGTCCGTGATCGAGAGCCCGCGCTGGGCCATGCCGACGCCGAGCCCGCCCACGATGTTGACCACGATGATGACGATGCCCGCGATCGCATCCCCCTTGACGAACTTCGAGGCGCCGTCCATCGCGCCGTAGAAGTCAGCCTCGGCGGAGACCTCGGCGCGGCGCTGCCGCGCCACGACGTCCGTGATGAGGCCCGCGTTGAGGTCGGCGTCGATCGCCATCTGCTTGCCGGGCATCGCGTCGAGCGTGAAGCGCGCCCCGACCTCGGCCACGCGCTCGGCGCCCTTCGTCACGACGACGAACTGGATCACCACGAGGATCACGAACACGACCGCGCCGATGATCATCGAGCCGCCCACCGTGACCTTGCCGAAAGCGTCGATGACCTGCCCCGCGTAGCCCTGCCCGAGGACGAGCCTCGTCGAGGCCACGTTGAGACCCAACCGGAAGAGCGTCGCGACGAGCAGGAGGGACGGGAACACGGAGAAGTCGAGGGGCCGCTTGACGAACATGGCGGTCAGGAGGATCACGAGCGCGAGCAGGATGTTGCACACGATCAGCACGTCGAGCAGCGGCGCGGGCACCGGCACGACGAGCAGGAGCACAATCCCGACGATGCCGACCGGGACGGCCAGGCGGGCGAGGTTTCGGTTCATGCGCGGGCTCCAGGCGGGTGGGGGTTGGGGCGGCGGGGCGGGTGCGGGTGCGGGCGGTGCGGGCGGGAAGGAACAGTGTGTAGGCCCGCGGCCGCGCCGCGGGCCTTGAGCGCCATGACGAACGCGAGCACGCCCGCCACGGCCGTGTAGAACTCGACGGGGATCTCGTCCCCGATCTCGCACGCGCCGTGCAGCGCGCGAGCGAGCGGGACGTCGCGGACCATGGGCACGCGCTCCCGCTCGGCCTCCTCGCGCAGCCGCGCGGCTATCGTTCCCGCTCCTTTCGCGATGATGCGCGGCGCGGACTTCCCGGGTTCGTACTTGAGCGCGACCGCGACGTGCGTCGGGTTGACGAGGACGACGTCGGCCCCCGCCACCGCGGCGATCATGCGGTTGCGGGACATGGCGAGCTGGCGCGAGCGGCGCTGCGAGCGGATGAGCGGATCGCCCTCGCTCGTCTTGTTCTCGTCCTTGACCTCGCGCTTGGTCATGCGGGTCTTGGTGCGGTTCCGGCGGACGACGACGAACACGTCCGCGAGCGCGAGCAGGAGCCCCGCGCCGACGGCGAACCGGAGGAGGGACGCCGCGCCGTCGCCCGCTGCGGCGAGCACGCCGGAGAGCGGGAGGCCGCCCGCAGACATGAGCACGGGGACGAGCCCCTCGACGACGCTCCACAGCACGAGACCGACGACCGCGGTCTTCGCGAGCGCCTTCACCCCGCCCCACAGCGCCTGAACCCCGAACGTGCGCTTGAGGCCCGCGAGCGGGTTGAAGTGCTCGAACGAGGGCGCGAACTTCTTGAAGTGGACGCCGCCCTGCACCGCGGAGCCCGCCAACACGACCCCGAACACGACCGCCGCGAGCGGGCCGAGCGTCCCCGCAAGCGAGCCGAGCCCGTCGGACAGCGCGTCGACGGCCTTCCCAGGGTCCGGGCTCCGGATGATCGAGGCGACGGCGAACAGCTGCGCGGCCCCCGAATTCGCGGCCCGGGAGACCGTGAACGGGAGCATGAGGGCGGCCGCGCCGACGGCGAGCCACGCCGTGAGGTCCTGCGAGCGCGAGAGCTGTCCCTTGGACCGGACCTCGCGCAGGCGCTTGTCGGTGGCCTGTTCGGTGCGTTGCTCAGCCGAAGACATAGCCGCTCACTCCCCTACTCGGCACTTCGCTGGCGGCCTGCGCGTCCCGCACGCACTGCAAAGGAGGCGCATTCACCCCACCCCCAGCAACAGCTGGGCGGCCTGCTGCGCGAGCGAGGACACGATGCGCGGGAGCGCGAGGAACATGAAGCTCGCGAGCGTCACGGTCAGGAGCACCTTGAGCGGGAAACCCATCTGGAACGCATTGAGCGCTGGGGCGACGCGGGTCAGGAGTCCGAGCCCGAGGTCGGCGAGGAACAACACGACCATGAGCGGCCCCGCGATCTGCACGGCTGAGACGAACATCCCGGTGACGGCCGCGGTCATGGCCTCGACCGGGCGGGAGAGGTCCAGGCCGCCGCCGAGCGGGAGCGCCGTGAACGTGCTCGTGAGGCCTCCGATGACGAGCTGGTAGCCGTCGGAGGAGAAGAGCAGCGCGAGCGCGGCCATCTGGAGGAGCCGCGTGAATTGCGCCCCGTTGACCATGCTCTGCGGGTCGTAGCCCTGCGCCATCTGGAAGCCGCTCGAGAGGTCGATGAGCGAGCCCGCAGACTGGATCGCGGCGAACACGAGGTACACGAGGAAGCCGAGCGCGAGGCCCGCGACGGCCTCGAGGACGAGTCCCGTCAGGAAACCGGCCGTGTCGCGCGGCGCGTACCCCCGCCCTGCCCGGGCCGCGACGGCGAGGCCGAGCCCCACGCCGAGCATGGCCTTGATGCGCGCCGGGAACGCGTTGTGGGCGAACGGCGGCGCGACGAACAGGAACGCCGTCATGCGCACGGCGGCGAGGATCATGGCCTCGATCCAAGCTTGGTCGATTGGCACGTTCAGGGCCTGGGCGTTCATGCGCTCACGAACCGTTCAGGAGGCCGGGGATGCGGGCGAACAGATCGTTCGTGAAGGTCACCATCTCGGAGATCATCCAGTGCCCGCACACCACGAGCGCGATGGCCACCGCGACGGCCTTCGGCACGAAGGAGAGCGTTGCCTCCTGGAGCTGGGTGATCGACTGGACGAGCGAGATCGCGAGCCCCACCACGAGGGACGTGATGAGCACGGGCGCCGCGAGCTTGGCCGAGGCGAGGAGGGCCTGAAGGCAGATGTCGAGCACGGCGGACGTGTTCATGCTCAGCCTCCCCGATAGCTCTGGATGAGCGCGGTGATGATGAGGTCCCAGCCGTCCACGAGCACGAACAGGAGGATCTTGAACGGGAGCGAGATCATGACCGGCGGGAGCATCATCATGCCCATGGACATGAGCGCGGCGGAGACCACGAGGTCGATGATGAGGAACGGGATGAAGATGACGAACCCGATGATGAACGCCGCGCGGAGCTCCGAGATCATGAACGCCGGGATGAGCGTCTGGAGCGGCGTGTCCGCGGGCGTCGCGGGGTTCGCGAGGCCCGCGGCGCGGGTCATAAGCGCGATGTCCTCCTGCCGCGTGTGCGCGACCATGAACTTCGAGAGGGGCGCGGCCGCGGCGCTGAACGCGCCCCCGAAATCAAGGTGGCCGCCCAGATAGGGCTGGATGGCGGCGGTGTTGATGTCGCTCACCACGGGCCACATGATGAACAGCGAGAGGAAGAGCGCGAGCCCCGACAGCACCTGGTTCGGCGGCACGGACTGGAGCGAGAGCGCGTTCCGGGTCATGGCGAGCACCACGAAGATCTTGGTGAACGAGGTCATCATGAGCAGGAGCGCCGGCGCAACCGAGAGCAGCGTGATGCCGATGAGCGTCACGACCGCGGCCGAGGGCGCGTTGTCCGGCGCGCTGATCTGCAGGCTCAGGGCACCGGACTGCGGCGCCGGGGACGG
>NZ_JBKZWT010000114.1:0-10828 GCF_047759905.1 Sinomonas sp. G460-2
TCACGGCCTTGAGGGCCGCGAGGCTCGTGTTCGCGTCGATGCCGACGCCCCACAGGATGCGCTCACCGATCCCGCACTCGACGTACGCCGCGGCGCGCGCGCTCCCACCCTCCGAGAGCGCGTGCTCGGTGTAGTCGAGGACTCGCACGTCGACGCCCTCGGTCGAGAAGATGTCGAGGAGCGCGGCAATCGGGCCATTGCCCGTGCCCGTGCGCTGCACGGGCGTCCCGTCGATGCGGAGCGAGGCCTCGAGCGTCATCGTTCCGTCCTCGGCGGTCTCGGTGCTCACCGAGGAGAGCGCGAAGCGGCCCCACGCCTTGCCGCCGTCGACCGACGACGCCGGGAGGTACTCGTCGCTGAAGATGTCCCACAGAGTCGAGGGGCTCACCTCGCCCCCCGCGGTGTCCGTGTGCTGCTGGATGACGCGCGAGAATTCGATCTGCGCGCGCCGCGGCAGGTCGAGGTTGTGTTCGTTCTTGAGCAGGTAGGCCACGCCGCCCTTGCCGGACTGCGAATTGACGCGGATCACGGCCTCGTACGTGCGGCCGAGGTCCTTGGGATCGATCGGCAGGTACGGGACCTGCCACGTGAACTCGTCCACCGGGACGCCCGCCGCGGAGGCGTCGCGCTCGAGGGCCTCGAAGCCCTTCTTGATCGCGTCCTGGTGCGAGCCGGAGAACGCGGTGAAGACAAGGTCGCCGCCGTACGGCACACGCTCGGCGACGGGCAACTGGTTGCAGTACTCGACCGTGCGGCGGATCTCGTCGATGTTCGAGAAGTTGATCATCGGGTCGACGCCCTGGACGAACAGGTTCAGCCCGAGCGTCACGAGGTCCACGTTGCCGGTCCGCTCGCCGTTTCCGAACAGGCAGCCCTCGATTCGGTCGGCGCCCGCGAGGTAGCCGAGCTCCGCCGCCGCGACGCCCGTGCCGCGGTCGTTGTGCGGGTGCAGGGACAGGATGATGCCCTCGCGCGGGTGCAGGTTCCGGCTCATCCACTCGATCGAGTCGGCGTAGACGTTCGGGGTGGCCATCTCGACGGTGGCCGGGAGGTTGACGATGACCTGGCTGTCCGCGGACGCCTCGAAGATTTCGGCGACCGCGTTGCACACGCGCGCGGCGTACTCGAGCTCGGTGCCGGTGAAGGACTCCGGCGAGTACTCGTACGTGATGCGGGTGTCCGGGAGGGTCTCCTCGTACTTCTTGCACAGGAGCGCGCCCTGGACGGCGATGTCGAGGATGCCCTCCTCGTCGGAGTTGAACACGACGCGGCGCTGCAGCACCGACGTCGAGTTGTAGAGGTGCACGATCGCGCTCTTCGCGCCGACGAGGGCCTCGTACGTGCGCTCGATGAGGTGCTCGCGGGCCTGGGTGAGGACCTGGATCGTGACGTCGTCGGGGATGTGGCCGCCCTCGATGAGCTGGCGCACGAAGTCGAAGTCGGTCTGCGAGGCGGACGGGAAGCCGACCTCGATCTCCTTGTAGCCCATCGAGACGAGGAGCTTGAACATCTTGAGCTTGCGAGCGGGGCTCATGGGATCGATGAGCGCCTGGTTGCCATCGCGAAGGTCCACGGCGCACCAGCGCGGGGCCTTCTCAATGCGCTTGTCCGGCCACGTCCGGTCCGGCAGTTCGACGGTGATCTGCTCGTGGAACGGGAGGTAGCGGTGAACGGGCATGCCCGAGGGCTTCTGTGCGTTGCGCATGGTTTTACTCTAGGCCTTTCTCAAAGCTGGGATCCTCGTGGCCGGGCGTCACAAAACTCCGCGGCGGGGATCCGGCCTAGCTCTGGCGGATTCCGATCCGTCGGCAGCTACAGGGCCCCGCCACGGCAGCTAAGAAGAAGGCGCTGCGCAATGGGCACATCGACACGATAGCACGCACTGCTGGAGCGCCCACCGCGCTGTCACGCCCCGCGCTTAGGATGAAGCCATCCGAGCATGCCCTCAAGGAGGCACCATGACCGAAAGCACTGTCGCGCCGTCTGGCGTCGAGCGCGAGTACTTCGACAGGACCGTGCGTCCCCAGGACGATCTCTACCGGCACGTGAATGGCGCGTGGCTCCGGGAGACGGAGATCCCGTCCGACCGTGCGCTGGTCGGAACGTTCATCCAGCTCCGTGACCTCGCCGAGGAGAATGTCCGGGCGCTCATTGAGGAGCTCGCCGCCACCGAGCACCCCGCGGGAAGCGACGAACAGAAGATCGGCGCGATGCACGCCTCCTTCATGGACGAGGAACGCGTGGCGCAGCTCGGCGCCGCACCGCTGCAGGCGCTGCTCGCCGAGGTGGAGGCAATTGACGACGCCGAGGGGCTCGTGACGACGTCAGCGCGCCTTGGGCGCGGGGGCAGCGAAAGCCTGTTCGGCTACTATGCGGCCCCTGACGCGGGCAACCCCGAACGAGTTCTGCTCTATCTGTCCCAGGGCGGCCTCGGGCTCCCTGATGAGTCGTACTACCGGGAGGATCGCTTCGCGGAGGTCCGGGCCGCGTACAGCTCGTATCTCGCGGACATGTTCGCCCTCGTGGGCAGCGCGTCGCCCGCTGAGGACGCGGCCGCCGTCGTTCGTCTTGAAGAGCGGCTCGCCGCTCTTCATTGGGATCGGGTGACGCTGCGCGATCCGCAGAAGACGTACAACCTGTACACGGACCAGAAGGCGGCGTCCGAGTTCCCCTACTTCGCCGCGTGGGGCGAGGCCACGGGCGTTTCCGAGGCCTCTCGCGCCGAGGTCGTCGTGGGGAACCCCGAGTTCCTGTCCGGTCTGACTCCGCTGCTCGGCGAGGTCCCGCTCGAGGACTGGAAGCGCTGGCTCGCGGCCCACGTCATCTCGGCCGCCGCGCCGTTCCTCTCGGCCGAGTTCGTGGACCGGCACTTCGCGTTCTACGGGACCGTGCTGAGCGGCACACCCGAGAACAAGGAGCGGTGGAAGCGCGGGGTCGCGACCGTCGAGGGCGGGCTCGGGATGGCCGTGGGCAGGCTCTACGTCGAGCGCCACTTCCCGGCCGAACACAAGGAGGCGATGCAGCGCCTCGTCGCTGACATCGTCGAGGCCTATCGCGAGAGCATCACGGTGCTCCCGTGGATGGGCGCGGAGACACGCGAGCGCGCGCTGGCCAAACTCGATGCGTTCCGCCCCAAGATCGGCTACCCCGACGAGTGGATCGACTTCTCAGCCGTCGAGGTCGATTCCGAAGACCTCCTCGGCAACGTGCGGCGGGCACATGCGGGCGAGCTTGACCGGCTCCTCGATGAGATCGGCAAGCCCGTGGACCGCATCAAGTGGCTCATGACGCCGCAGACCGTCAACGCCTATTACCACCCGCTCATGAACGAGATCGTGTTCCCTGCCGCGATCCTGCAGCCGCCGTTCTACCACCCGGAGGCCGACGCGGCCGTCAACTACGGCGGGATCGGTGCCGTGATCGGGCACGAGATCGGGCACGGCTTCGATGATCAGGGCTCGCAGTTCGACGGCGACGGCGCGCTGCGCAACTGGTGGACGGACAACGATCGGGCCGCGTTCGAGGCACTCACCGCCCGGCTCGTCCAGCAATTCGAGGTGCTGTCCCCGGCCGAGGCGCCGGGCCACACCGTCAACGGCAAGCTCACGCTCGGCGAGAACATCGGCGACCTAGGAGGCCTCGGCATCGCGTTCAAGGCGTACCGGCTGCACCTCGGCGCGAACGAGGCCGCCGTGATCGACGGCTTCACGGGCGATCAGCGGTTCTTCGTCTCGTGGGCCACGGTGTGGCGGCAGGTCTGCCGGACCGAAGAGTCGATCCGGCGGCTCGCGATTGATCCGCACTCCCCCAACGAGTTCCGGACGAACACGATCGCGCGGAACCTGACGGCGTTCCAGGAGGCGTTCGGCGTGGCCGAGGGGGACAAGATGTGGCTCGACCCCGCGGAGCGCGTCGAAATCTGGTAGCCGGCCGAGGCCGCTGACGGAATGGCCCGGCATCCTCGCGGATGCCGGGCCTTATCTCTGCCCGGAGAGTGTGGGGCGGGAGTTGCTGTTCCCGAGACGGGGTTCAGTGGCCGAAGGCCGATTGGCACGTGTTGTCGGCGGCTGTTTGGGCCACAACGGTGTCCGGGGTCTTCGGCGTGTAGTGCGTGCCGGACGTGAAGTCCTGGCCGAGATACACCTGGACCCCGTTGATGTTCGCGGGGTGGACCTGGGACGACGGGATCCCGAGGGCCGCCGCGACGTCGTTGGCTACGTCGGCGAAGTTCGAGCCGTAGTAGACGTTCGTCGTCGCGACCGTCGCGGCCGTGAACTGGGCCGTCTTCGAGAAGCCCTGACTCGTGAGGAACTGCGTGAGCTCGTTCGCCCTGCCGGTGATGCCCGAGCCGTTCGCGACCGCGACAGGCTGGAGCGCCTTGTTGTAGGTGGGCGGCGCGCTCGTCGGCGCGGCGCTGGCCGTCCCGTTGGACGTCGGCGTCGGGGCCGCGGCCGCCGGAGCGGTCAGGTCGCGGTTGTCGCGGAGTCCCTGGAACAGGGCGGAGGCATCAGGCTCCTTGGCCTGGACGCGGTTCGGATCCGCGACGTACGGCTCCCACGGGACGGTGACGAACGCGACCTTGGCCAGATCGACCGCCTTGAGCCGGTTCGCGATCGTCAGCATGGTCTCCGGGTTGGCGAGGCCGCTGTCCACGGTGAGGTTCTTGGTGATCGTGTCCGCAATCGAGAGGAGCTTGGGCGCGTCCGAGAGCGTGCCGTCGGACTTGACCTTGCGGGCAAGCGAGGCGAGGAATTCCTGCTGGGACTTGATGCGGGAGATGTCGCTTCCGTTGCCTACCCCGTGGCGGCTGCGGAGGAACGCGAGCGCCATCTCGCCCTGGATCGTCGACGTTCCGGCCGGGAGCTTGAGGCCCGAGAGCGGATCGTCGATGGCGGCGTTGACGCAGACCTGGACGCCGCCGATCGTGTTCGAGAGGTCCTTGACGGCGTTGAAGTCAGCCACCATGAAGTGGTCGATCTGGAGCCCCGTGAGCTTGTTGATCGTGTCGACGGCGCAGCCTGGGCCCGCCTCGGCCATGGCCGAATTGATCTGCCCCATCTCCTGGGCCGGGTAATCCTTGTTGCTCTGTGGGTCGTGGCACTTGGGGATCGGCACCATGAGGTCACGCGGGAAGCTCGTCATCGACACGACCTTGTTGTCGGCCGAGATGTTCAGGAGGATCATGACGTCCGAGTTGCCGTACCCGGAGCTGTCGGCTTGCGAGCCGTAGGAGGCGTCCGCGCCCGAGCGCGTGTCCGTGCCGATGATGAGGATCTGCAGGGCGTCGGTCGCATCGTTCGTGGCGTCCGCCGTCGAATTGCCCGCGCTCAGAGGGGCCTGGTGAAGGTTCGACTGAAGCCTCCACGTCCAATATCCTGCAAACGCGATGACGCCGACGATTGCGAGGGCCACGACTCCCCCAAGAATCTTGACCCACAGTGCAATATGGCGTCGCGTTCGGGCATGACGCGCTCCGCCCCCTGATATATCCAAACCTCGCCCTCCGCTAGATGACACTCCGAACCATTTTACAGGGGCATCTGAGAGGCACCTGTGCGGGCGGGTCAGAAACCGAGGCGGCCGAGCTGTTTCGGGTCGCGCTGCCAGTCCTTGGCGACCTTGACGTGCAGGTCCAGATAGATCCGAGTCCCAAGCAGCGCCTCGATGCCGTGCCGCGCTCGAGAGCCGACATCGCGCAGGCGCTCGCCGCCGCGGCCGATGATGATCGCCTTCTGCGATGGGCGCTCGACGAAGAGATTCACCCGGACATCCAGCAGCGGGTTGTCCTCGGGGCGGTCTTCTCGAGGCACGATCTCCTCGACGACGACGGCGAGCGAATGGGGCAGCTCGTCGCGCACCCCCTCGAGTGCAGCCTCGCGCACGAGCTCCGCGACCATGACCGCCTCGGGCTCGTCGGTGAGCTCGCCGTCGGGGTAGAGCGGCGGCGACGGCGGCATGTGGCCCACGAGGACGTCCGCGACGGTCTCGACCTGATAGCCGTCTTGCGCCGAGACCGGAACCACGTCCGCGAAGCCGTCTCCCCCGAGTACCTCACGGCCCAGCGCGGTCACCGCGAGCAGCTGCTCCGCGAGGGCGCCCCGGTCGGCGAGGTCGGCCTTCGTGACGATCGCGACGATCGGCTTCCGGCCCACGCCGGCGAGCTGTGTCGCGATGAAGCGATCGCCTGGGCCGATGCGCTCGTTCGCCGGGAGACAGAAACCGATCGCGTCGACCTCGGAAAGCGTGTCGGCGACGAGGTCGTTGAGCCGCTGCCCCAGAAGGGTTCGCGGTCGGTGAAGCCCGGGGGTGTCCACGAGGATGAGCTGGGCATCGGCGCGGTGCACGATCCCGCGGATGGTATGGCGCGTGGTCTGCGGCTTCGCGGACGTGATCGCGACCTTCTGGCCCACGAGGGCGTTGGTGAGCGTGGACTTGCCCGCGTTGGGCCGGCCCACGAGGACCGCAAACCCGGCCCGGAAGCCGCCGTCGCCCGCCATCTTCTGCGCGTCACGGTCCTGCTCAGCCATGCTGTCTCCCTGTCGTCTCGTCATGATGGCGCTCTGATCCCGCGTGGTCGCCGTCCTCAGCGCCGTGCTCACGCTGGGGCTCCGCCCTCTGCGCGAGGAGGTGGCTCACGCGCTTGCGGCGACCCTCGAGGCGCTCGGCGGTGAGGCGGATGCCGTCGATCTCCGCGCTGCTGCCCACAATCGGAACCCTGCCGATCGCCTTCGCGAGGAGGCCGCCGGCGGTGTCCACCTCGTCGTCCTCAAGGTCCTCGTCGAAAAGCTCGCCCAGATCGTCGAGACTCATGCGGGCGCGGATGCGGAAGAGCCCCGGCTCGATCTCGACGGCTTCCTCGTCGTCCTCGTCGTACTCGTCGGCGATTTCGCCCACGAGCTCCTCGATGAGGTCCTCGAGCGTCACGAGCCCGGCCGTCCCGCCGTACTCGTCGACGACGATCGCGAGGTGCGTCGACTCCCGCTGGAGCTCCTTGAGCAGCTCGTTCACGGGCTTGGACTCCGGGACGAAGCGCGGCGCGCGTGAATGCGCCTCGACCGGCTCGTCCGCGGCTTCGGGGGTCTCGTGGAGCCGCGCGGCGACGTCCTTGAGATAGAGGACGCCGCGCACATCGTCGAGATTCTCGACGTACACCGGCACGCGCGAACAGCCGGAGCGGAGGAAGAGCGACATGGCCTGCTGGAGGCTCGAGCCGGCCTCGATCGCGATGACGTCGGTCCGCGGGACCATGACGGCGCGCACGCGTGTCTCGCCGAGCTCGAACACCGACTGGAGCAGGTCCGCCTGGTCCTCCTCGAAATCCTCGGAGTCGCTGGCCCGCTCGACGAACTCGCGCAGCTCGTCCGTCGAGTAGATCGCGTCCTCCTGAGTGGGGTCCGTGCCCGTCGCGGCGCTGCCGATCGACACGAGCCAGCCCGGGATGGGACCGAGGATGCGACGCAACCACGTGGTGAACGGGGCGGTGGCCGCCGCGACCGCGAGAGCGTGCCGGCGCCCGAGCTGGCGCGGAGAGACGCCGACGAGCAGGAAGCCAATGAGCGCCATGACGATCGTCGCGGAGAGCCCCGCGAGCCACACGTTCTCGAGCCAGCTCTGCATGAGTACCGCGACCGCGACGGCCGAGGCCGTCTCGAACCAGATGCGCCAGAAGCGGAGCGCGCGCACGTGCGGCACGGGTGAGGCGAGGATGACCGCGAGCGAGCGCGCGTGCCCCTGCTCGATGTGCTCCTCGGCGTCGTGACGTGGGAGGAAGGAGAGGGCGGCCTCAGCGGCCGTCAGGAGTGCAGCGAGCGCCGTGAACGCCAGCGCCATGGCCAGCAGAACGGCAATTGTCACGCCATCGTCTCTTTCGGGGCAGGCCGGCCGAGGAACTCCGTGAGCAGCTCGCGCTGGAGGCCGAACATCTCATCCCGGTCCTCAGGCTCGGCGTGGTCGAAGCCCAGAAGGTGAAGGATGCCGTGGGTCGCGAGCAGGAGCATCTCGTCCGCCGTCGAATGCCCGCCACGTCCGGCCTGCTCCGCAGCCACCTGAGGGCAGATCGCAATGTCGCCGAGCATGCCTTGCGGCGTGGGGCGTCCCGGGGTGCCTGGCGTGAGCTCGTCCATCGGGACGGACAGCACGTCGGTGGGACCGGGCTCGTCCATGAGCTCGAGGTGGAGGCGCTCCATGGCCGCCTCGTCGACGAGGAGCACCGAGAGCTCGGTCTGCGGGTGCAGCCACAGGCGGTCGAAGATGAACCGGCCGAGCCGGACGAGCGCTTCCTCGTCGACGGCTACCCCGGACTCGTTGTTGACTTCGATGCTCACGGCTCAAGCTTAGTCGGCGCGGAATGCTCGGACCCTGAGGCGCGGCGCCGATCGGATCGGAGGCGCGCACGCTCGGTGCGCGCGCGCTGCCGCTCGTCCCAGCGGCCATACGCGTTGACGATGTCCGACACGAGGCGGTGCCGCACGACGTCGGACGCGTCGAGCATCGAGAAGCTCACGTCCTCGATACCGGCGAGGATCTCCCGGACGATGCGCAAACCCGACGACGTGCCCGAGGGAAGATCGACCTGCGTGATATCTCCCGTGACGACCATCTTCGATCCGAAGCCGAGGCGTGTGAGGAACATCTTCATCTGCTCGGGGGTCGTGTTCTGGGCCTCGTCGAGGATGATGAACGCGTCGTTGAGCGTGCGACCGCGCATATAGGCGAGCGGAGCCACTTCGATGGTGCCCGCAGCCATGAGCCGCGGAATCGATTCGGGATCGATCATGTCGTGGAGCGCGTCGTACAGCGGGCGCAGGTACGGGTCGATCTTGTCGTTGAGCGTTCCCGGCAGGAAGCCGAGCCGCTCCCCGGCCTCGACCGCGGGCCGCGTGAGGATGATCCGGCTCACGTCCTTGTGCTGGAGCGCCTGGACCGCCTTGGCCATCGCGAGATACGTCTTGCCCGTGCCGGCCGGGCCGATGCCGAAGATGACCGTGTTCGCATCGATCGCGTCGACGTAGCTCTTCTGGTTGGCGGTCTTGGGCCGGATGGTCCGGCCGCGACTCGTGAGGATGTTGTGGGTGAGCACGTCCGAGGGGCTCGCGACCGTCTGCTCGCGGAGCATCGCCACGAGCTGCGCGAGCGAGGCCGGCGTGACGGGCGTCCCCCGTTCGGCGAGTGCCGTGATCTCCTCGAACAGCCGCTTGATGTGCGGCGCCTCCGCCGGCGGCCCCACGATCGTGAGCTCGTTGCCGCGGACGTGGATCGACACCGAGGGGAACTGCTCTTCGACGTAGCGGAGGGCCTCATCGTGCGGTCCGAGGATGTGGACCATGTCTTCGCCGGAGGCGAAGCGCAACACCTCAGTCCTAGTCGTGGGCGTCGTGTGCGGGAACTCCGCTGTCAAAATGCCTTTTCTCTCCTCATTCGGAACCTGTCGAACCATGCTACCGCTAGGTATCAATCCCGCATCACTTGGGCAACGAAACCGGCAGCGGCCACTCGGTAGACAGGTCGCTGTGTCAAGCTGGACCTTGCCCGGGGAGGCGCCGGCGGGGGGGTCCGCGTGCAACCCTGCCTTCTGGGTGCCCGCGCGGCGCCCAGCCACGAGCCCGGAGGACAGCCATGGCTACGCGTACCGCAAGCCCGACGCGCCGCAGTCGCACTGCGCTCGCGGGCTTTGCCGTGCTCGCCATCCTGCTCTCGGGGTGCACCGCAAGCGGCCAGCCGGCCCCGAGTCTCGCGGCGGGAGCGTCCCCAGCCATTTCGGGCGGCGGCGCCTCGGCCGCGGTCCCCCTCGAGACGTCTCAGACGTCCACCAAGTCGCCCGTCTACTGGCTCGGACGGGCCCGCGACGGCGTCTACCTCTACCGCGAGTTCCGCGATGCGACCGGCACCGAGAACCCGGTCGTGAAGGCGCTTCACCTCATGATGTCGGTCAAGCCGCTCGACGCCAACCTCTTCAGCCCGTGGCAGCCCCCCAAGAAGCTCGCCGCGTCGATCTCGGGCCACAACGTCATCACCGTCGACGTCTCCTCCGACGCGTTCAACAGCACGGTCGACGAGCAGACCGCGCAGCTCGCGGTCCAGCAGCTCGTCTACACCGCGACCGCGGCGGCGGCCAGCGCGGGAGTCATCGACTCTGGCCAGCCGGTCCAGGTCATGCTCCTCGTCGATGGACGCACGGACCAGCTCGCGTTCAACCGCGTGAAGCTCGGCCAGCTCATGCAGCGGGACCCGGCCATGGTCGCGCCCATGTGGATCATCGACCCGCAGGCCGGACTCGAGTCGGCGCACGCCCAGCTCGCGGTCTACGGCCGGAGCACTAGCCCCGGTGCTGACGTGTACTGGCAGGTCTCGCGCGCCGACGTCAAGACCGACAAGGGCACGCCGTACCTGAGCGGCCACGTGGTCGCGAGCCAGGCAGCCGACCCAGCGGCGGGCCAGTTCCGCTTCACGATCAACCTTCCTGCGGGCAGGTACGTCCTGCGGCTCTTCCCGAGCGACCCGGGGCCCGGCGACGCCACGGCCCTTGCGTGGGACTCGAAGGACTTCACCATCACGCCGTGACGGACCTCCGCTACGAGCCCGAGCGCGCGGGCCAGCGGCCAAGCCGATCCCCCGCGATCGCGAGAGCCGCGGGCCCCGCGGTCGATGAACGCAGCACATGAGGCGCCAAGAGCGCAAGACGCGCACCCGCGGCCGTGAATCGCTCGATCTCGGCGGGCGAGATGCCGCCCTCCGGCCCGACGATGAACAGGACCTCGCCGTCGGCCGGCGCTCCTTGTGCCGTGAACTCGTCGAGGAGCGCGCCCAGCGGCTCGGTCGCGTCCTCGTG
>NZ_JBKZWT010000115.1:0-10726 GCF_047759905.1 Sinomonas sp. G460-2
ACGGCGAACGCAATCCAGGCCGCGAGCCCCGAGGCCTCGCGGCCCGTGTCGACGAGGCCGAACGCGGCGCTCTTCGTGCCGGAGAAGAAGCCGAACATGATCGTGCCGAGGACGGCGAGCACGCCGAGGCCTATCGGGGCCTTCCAGCTCACGATCGGGGCCACGGCCTGAGCCTCCTCGGGCTGGGCGGGGGCTGTGGTTGCCGTGCTCATGCTGCTGCTCCGCTCTGGACCGAACGCTTCCCGGCCTTGCTCTTGGGCTTGCGGGGATTGAGGCCGAAGATCGCCCTGACAAGCGGCGGCGCCGCGATGAACAGGACGATGAGCGACTGGATGACGAGGACGATGTCGATCGGCGTCTGCGTGACGGCCTGCATCGCGACGCCGCCCGCGCGGAACGCGCCGAACAGGAGGCCAGCGAAGAACGTGCCCCACGGCGTCGAGCGACCGAGCAGGGCCACCGTGATCGCGTCGAAGCCGATCGACGCCGCGACCCCAGCGGAGAGGTACTTCTCCGTGCCAGATACCTGAGCGATGCCGGAGAGGCCCGCGAGGGCGCCGGCGAGGGCCATGACGAGGACGGTTGCCCGGCCCACGTTGACCCCGGCCGTGCGCGCAGCGTTCGGGTTCGCGCCGACGGCACGGAACTCGAAGCCGACCGTCGAGCGGTTGAGGATCCACCACACGCCCCACGTCACGAGGATCGCGAGGATGAAGCCCGCGTGGAGGCGGAACTGCGGGCCGAGGAGCTCGGGGAACAGCGCGCTCTGGTCGAGGAACGGCGAGATGGGGTTGGTCGACCCCTTGCGCTGGAACGCGGGCGTCGTGAGGAGGAAGAGGAGCAGGAAGCTCGCGACGTAGTTGAACATGATCGTCACGATGACCTCGTGCGCGCCCGTGCGGGCCTTGAGAAGGCCCACGATCCCGCCCCAGATCCCGCCGCCGACGATCCCCGCGAGGATCACGACAAGCAGGTGGAGCCCGATCGGCAGGTGCCACGTGAAGCCCACGTACGCGCCGAACAGCGCACCGAAGATGAGCTGGCCCTGAGCGCCGATGTTGAACAGCCCGGCCCGGAACGCGAGGGCCACGCCGAGGCCCGCGAAGATGAGCGGCGTCGAGACCGTGAGCGTCTCCGCGAGCGGATAGAGCTGGGCCGCGAGGTCAGCGCCCTGCCAGTTGTAGATCGAGCCCTGGACGAGCGCGGCGTAGGGCCGGAAGATCTCCGCGATGGTGTCGGACGGGCGCGCGAAGAAGTAGCCCGCCGCGGTCGCCACCTTCGGGTTCGTGACCGCCATGAGGACCCCGCCGATCACGATCGCGAGGACGACCGAGAGGAGCGAGACCATCGGCGTGCCCGTCGCGATCCGGCGGATGAGGGTTTCGCCCCTGCCCTCGGGCGTGGGAAGGGACGGGCCCGTCGCGAGCGGCGCCTGGGCCGACTCGGGGACCTGCTGGGCCTCAGCCATGGTTTTCTCCTGTGCTGCCGTCCTGGGTTTCCACCGCGGCGCCGAAGCTGCTCGACGCGCGGCGAGCCCCGCCGTCGTCTGTTGTTTCTTCGACCGCGCCGGCACCCGCGGTCGGGGCCTCTCCGACCGCGCCCGCGTGGGCCGCCGCCTCCTCCGCGGTCATGCCCGCCATCATGAGGCCGAGCGTGTCGCGCGGGGTGCCGCCGGGCACGATGCCCATGAGCCGCCCGCGGTACAGGACCGCAATCCGGTCGGCGAGCTCCATGATCTCGTCGAGCTCGGTCGAGACGATCATGACCGGCGTCCCGTGGTCGCGCTCGGCGATGATCCGTCGGTGCAGGAACTCGATGGACCCAACGTCCACGCCGCGCGTGGGCTGCGACGCGATGAACAGGCGCAGCGGCCGCGAGAGCTCGCGGGCCATGACGACCTTCTGCTGATTGCCGCCCGAGAGCGTCGACGCCGGGGCCTCGGCCGACGGCGTGCGGATGTCGAACTCCTCGATCTTCTCCGCGGCCTGGGCCGCGACGCGCGCGGGGCGCATGCCGAGGCCGCGCGCGAACGGTGCGCGGTCGTAGAGATCGAGCACGAGGTTCTCCGCCACGGTGAACGCGCCCACGAGGCCGTCATGCGAGCGATCCTCAGGCACGAAGCCCACGCCGGCGCCAAGCACTTCCTTGACGGGACGGCCGAGCAATTCCTTGCCGTCGAGCTTCACCGAGCCGCTCGCGTGCCGGTGAAGGCCGAGGATCGCCTCGGTGAGCTCCGTCTGACCGTTGCCCTGCACGCCCGCGACGGCGAGGATCTCACCCTGGGCGATGTCGAAGCTCACGCTGTCCACGACCCTCTGGCCGTTCGGGGCGGCCACGGTGAGCTCGCGCACGGCGAACGTCGTCTCCTTCGGCTGGGCGGCGGCCTTGTTGAGGGTCAGGCTCACGGGCCGGCCCACCATCATCGAGGCGAGCTCGGCGGGAGCGGCCGACGGCGGGGCGTCGCCCACGACCTTGCCTCGCCGAATCACCGTGATGACGTCCGCAACGGCCTTGACCTCGCGGAGCTTGTGGGAGATGAAGATGATCGAGGTGCCGGAGGCCTTGAGCTCGGCGATGATCTCGAGGAGCTCGTCCGTCTCCTGCGGCGTGAGGACGGCGGTGGGCTCGTCGAGGATGAGGACCTTCGCGTTGCGGACGAGGGCCTTGATGATCTCCACGCGCTGCTGCACGCCCACCGGGAGGTCCTCGACGAGGGCGTCCGGATCGACGTCGAAGCCGTAGCGCTTCGAGATCTCGCGGATCCGGGCGCGGGTCGCGTCAAGGTCGAGGAAGCCCGCGGCCTTCGTCGACTCGGCACCGAGGGCCACGTTCTCGGCGACGGTGAAGACGGGGACGAGCATGAAGTGCTGGTGCACCATGCCGATCCCGGCCGCCATCGCGTCCGATGGGCCGCGGAACGCGACCGGTTTGTCGTCGACGAGGATCTCCCCTGCGCTCGGCTCGTAGAGGCCGTAGAGGACGTTCATGAGGGTCGACTTCCCGGCGCCGTTCTCCCCGAGGAGGCAGTGCACTTGGGAGTCTTCGACCACGAGGTCGATGTGATCGTTGGCGACGAGCGATCCGAAACGCTTCGTGATGCCGCGCAGTTCGAGTTTCACTGTGGGGATCCGATCCCTATAGCTGGGCTGGTCCGGGCTGGGCGCAAGGCCTGCGCCGTCCGCCCGGGCGGGCGGACGGCGCGAAAGCATGGTCCGAAAAGCAGGCTAGCGAATGGACGGGGGCTACTGCGACACAGGGCTCGACTTGGAGCTGACCTTGACCGTGCCCGAGACGATGTCCTTCTTGAGCTGGTCGACTTCGCTCTTGAGGTCGGCCGAGACCGAGGAATCAAGGTCGTGGTACGGGGCGAGCGCGACGCCGCCGTTCGCGAGTGTGCCGACGTACGGGGTCGCGTCGAACTTGCCGTTCGTGTCGTCCTTGATGACGGCCTCCACCGCGGTGGCCATGGTCTTCTGGACCGACGAGAGCAGCACGGACTTGTAGTCCGGCGCCGTGAGGTAGCCGTCGGAGTCGACCCAGATCAGCTTCGCGTCCGTGCCCGACTTCTTCGCGTCGAGGATCGCGGAGCCAGCACCCGCGCCGACCGGGCCGGCGACCGGGAGGACGATGTCGGCGCCCTGCTGGAGAAAGCCCTGCGTGAGCACCTTGCCCTTGTCGATCGACTTGAAGTCGCCGACGAACACGCCGTCCTGCTTGTCCTTGTCCCAGCCGAGGACCTGGACGTTCTTGCCCTTCTTCTGGTTGTAGTACTTCACGCCGTCGGTGAAGCCGTCCATGAAGATCGTGACAGTCGGGATGTTGAGGCCGCCGAAAGTCGCGACCTTGCCCGTCTTCGACACGCCCGCGGCGAGGTAGCCGGCCAGGAACGCGGCCTGGGCCGTGTCGTACACGATCGGCTTGACGTTCTTGGGGAACGTCGCGTCCGTGTAGTCGATGATCGCGAAGTGGCTGTTCGGGTTGGCGGTCGCGATGTTCTTCGTCGCGTCGCCGAGCAGGAAGCCGACCGTGACCGTGAGCTTGCAACCGGCCTGGACCATCGAGCGAAGGTTCGGATCGTAGTCGGTGTCAGCCTTGGACTGGACGTGCTTCTCCTGGATGCCGAGGTCCTTGACGGCCTGCTGAAGGCCCTGGAAACCGGACTGGTTGAACGACTTGTCGTCGAAGCCGCCCGAGTCGGAGACCATGCAGCCGAGGTAGTTCGAGTTGGTCGCCGACGCACTGCCGGAAGGACCACTGGACGAGGGGGCTGCCCCGCAGCCGCTCAGAACGAGAGCCGATGCACCGAGCGCGGCAACACCAGCAAGGCTGCGCTGGGCCAGCCGATGACGAAGTGAGGTCACGTGTTCCTCCACAGAAGCGCGAATGACGCCCGGGGCGTGTGATCCGTTCCGGGCGGTACCGCAGGCCGCACGGTACAGAAGAACGATAGTGGGAAAGATCACCTTCAGACAGTGCGGAGCACGCCCGACTGTGCATCGTTCGCTATTCGTTACCGGCGAGTACGTTTCATTCGCCGTTTCTGCGTCAGAGGTCGCGGATGCTTCGGAGCGCCGCGGCCGCGAGCACACGGACCCCGCAGCTGATCGCGCCCTCGTCGACCACGAGGTCGCCGCGGTGCAGATCGTACTCCTCGCCCCCGGGAACGTGGGTCCCGAGGCGGAACATCGAGCCCGGGACCTCTGCGAGGAACCACGCGAAGTCCTCGCCGCCCATGGACTGTGGGGTCAGCACCACGGCGTCCTCGCCGAGCTCGGCGCGCGCGGCCGCCTCGATGAGCGCCGTCTCGTGCTCGGAGTTGACCACGGGCGGGACGCCGCGAGTGTGCTCGAGCCGCACGTCGACCCCGTACGGGGCCGCTACCTGCTCGACGACCTCGTCGAGGAGCTCCCCGGCGCTGTGCCACGCCTCGCGATCGAGGCAGCGCATGGTTCCCGACAGCTGGCCGATCGCGGGAATCGCGTTGGGGGCGGAGCCGGCAGAGATATGGCCCCACACCATCGAGACGCCGCTGCGCACGTCGACGCGGCGCGAGAGCACGGCCGGGACGTTGATGGCGATCTGGGACAGCGCGAAGACGAGGTCCTCGGTCAGGTGGGGGCGCGACGTGTGGCCGCCGCGGCCCTGGAGCTCGATCCTGATCGTGTCCGAGGCCGACGTGATCGAGCCGATGCGCGTGCCGATCCGGCCGACCTCGATCCGCGGGTCGCAGTGCAGGGCCATGATGCGGGGAACCCCGGACAGCACTCCCTGGTCGATGCACGCGAGTGCGCCCCCCGGCATGGTCTCCTCGGCGGGCTGGAACACGACGCGCACCGTCGCGCCGAGCGGCTCCTCGCGGTGCTGCTCGGCGAGAAGGAGCGCGGCCCCGAGCGCGCACGTCGTGTGGACGTCGTGACCACACGCATGGGTGACGCCGTGATTGAGGGACGCGAACGGCAGGCCCGACTCCTCGATGATGGGGAGCGCGTCGATGTCGCCGCGGAGCGCCGTCGCGATCGGGCCATCGCCGATGTCGACGACGACCCCGGTCCCGTCGAGCCGCTTCGGGGCGAGCCCAGCGGCCTCGAGGCGCTCGACAATCTTGTCCGTGGTGCGGAACTCTTGGAAGCTCAGCTCGGGGTGCGCGTGGAGGTCACGACGGAAGGCGATGAGGTCCGGCAGGAGGGTCTCGAGGCGGGGGCCGACGAGAGGTGTCGGGTCCACTTCCGTGGTGTAATTGCGCACGCGTTCACTCTAACGCCACGGGTTTTACCGCGCGTTTACCGGGTCGTCGCGTTACAGCTTCGCTTGTACGGCGGCTTCTGAACGCCTAGAGGACGTCGGTGTCGCCGCTCGCCTTGAGGGCCGCGACGGCACCCTTGACCTTCTGTGCGTGCTCCTTCGTGGTCACGAGAAGTGCGTCCGGCGTGTCGACGATCACCACGTCCTCGATGCCGATGAGCGCGATGACCCGCTTCGTGTCGGAGACCACGATGCCGCTCGCGTCCTCCGTGAACACGCGCGCGCCCTCCCCGATGACGGTCACGGCGTCGCCCTCGCGGGCGCTGTTGAGCCGCCCGATCGCGGCGAAGTCACCGACGTCGTCCCACCGGAACGCTCCGGGAACGACGGCGACGTCCCCGGCCGCCGCTGCGGGCTCGGCCACCGCGTAGTCGATCGCGATCTTCGGGAGCGTGGGCCACACGCGCGCGGTCACCGCGTCCCGCTCGGGGGTGTCCCAGGCCGCCGCGATCTCGACGAGGCCCGCGTACAGCTCGGGCTGGTTCGCGGCGAGGTGCTCGAGCATGAGGGCCACGGGCGCCACGAACATGCCGGCGTTCCACAGGTATTCGCCCGAGGCGAGGTACTTCTCTGCGACCTCGAGGCTCGGCTTCTCGACGAATTCGACGACCTCGCGGGCGCTCGGCGCGCCGTCGACGTCGAGCGTCTCGCCCCCGCGGATGTAGCCGAAGCCGGTCGACGGGTGGGTCGGCTCGATGCCAATCGTCACGATCTTGCCGCGCTCTCCCGAGGCGGCCGTGTGAATGGCCTCGAGGACTGCCGCCTGGAACACGGAGTCCGGGCTGATGACCTGGTCCGCCGCGAACGAGCCCATGATCGTCGCGGGATTGCGGCGGTGCAGGATCGCGGCGGCGAGGCCGATCGCGGCACCGGAGTCCTTGGGTTCGCTCTCGAGCACGAGGTCCGCCGAGTCGAGCTCGGGGATCTGGAGGCACACGGCCGCCCGGTGCGCCTCGCCCGTCACCACGAGGAAACGCCCGCCGGCGAGCGGCGCGAGCCTGTCATACGTCGCGCGGATGAGCGTGCTGCCCGAGCCCGTGAGGTCGTGGAGGAACTTGGGGGCGGCAGCGCGCGAAAGGGGCCACAGCCTCGTGCCAACCCCGCCGGCGGGGATCACCGCGACGAAGCGGCCTAGGTCGCCGTCGTTCGCCACCGCGGGAGCGGGCGCAGATTCAGTGCTCATCGCCCCTACTGTACTGGAGCGAGCCGGGCTCAGTGTGAGCACCGCTGGGGCCCCCGTGGCGGCTGTGATAATCGCCACTGAAGCCTCCCGGGGCCTGCGAACAAATTGAATAAGCTGTGAGCGAAGCCTAGATTTAGGCTGGAGCTCGACAGAGTACGCGTCCGCCAGCAGAGACGGGCGCCTTCTGCATCGGTGCCCTCGCCTCCCCGGCGAGCGCCGGCATCGGTGCTCGCAGGGAGGTTTATCAGTGCCGACAAAACCAGCTGGCACCCTGTACCGCGGCCGTGAAGGCATGTGGTCCTGGGTCGGTCACCGGATTACCGGTGTCGTGATCTTCTTCTTCTTGTTGGTGCATGTGCTGGACACCTCATTGGTGCGTGTGTCCCCTGACGCCTACAACGCCGTGATCGGCGAGTACAAGAACCCGATCATGGGGCTCGGCGAGACCGCGCTCGTCGCCGCGATCCTCTTCCACGCGTTCAACGGCCTGCGCATCATCGCCGTCGACTTCTGGAAGAACGGCCCGAAGTACCAGCGGCAGATGCTGTGGACGGTCCTCGGCGTGTGGTTCGTCGTGTTCGTCGCGTTCGCCATCCGCCAACTCTCGATCGTGTTCGGAGGCTGAGCATGAGCACCGACATCCGGTTCCCCCGCAGCACGTCTGAGACGGGGCGCATCGCGCCCAAGTACCACCGCCACGGCGGAGGCGCGAAGGGCGGCTTCGAGATGGCCGCATGGCTCTTCATGCGCCTCTCGGGCATCGTCCTCGTGGTCCTCATCTTCGGGCACCTCTTCGTCAACCTCATGCTCGGCGACGGGGTGCACGCGATCGACTTCGGCTTCGTGGCCGGCAAGTGGGCGAGCCCGTTCTGGCAGTGGTGGGACCTCGCGATGCTGTGGCTCGCGATGCTCCACGGCACGAACGGCGTGCGGACGATCGTGAACGACTATGCCGAGCGCGACGGGGTGCGGTTCTGGCTCCTCGTGGTCCTCTACGCGGCCGCGATCGCGATCGTCATCCTCGGCACGCTCGTGATCTTCACCTTCGATCCGTGCCCCATCGTCAACGGCGTCCACACCGGCGCCGACTTCTGCCCCAAGCCGTAGCCGAGAAGTCCAGCGGCGCCCGCCGATCGACGGCGCCGCGGACTCGCGCGAGAGAGAGAAGCATCCAGTATGCAGGTCCACAAGTATGACGTGGTGATCGTCGGTGCCGGCGGCGCCGGGATGCGCGCGGCCATCGAGTCCGGCCAGCGCGCGCGCACCGCCGTGTTGACCAAGCTGTACCCCACCCGTTCCCACACCGGCGCTGCTCAGGGCGGAATGTGCGCGGCCCTCGCGAACGTCGAGGAGGACAACTGGGAGTGGCACACCTTCGACACGATCAAGGGCGGCGACTACCTCGTTGACCAGGACGCCGCTGAGGTCATGGCGAAGGAGGCCATCGACGCCGTCCTCGATCTCGAGAAGATGGGCCTCCCGTTCAACCGCACGCCCGAGGGTCGCATCGACCAGCGCCGCTTCGGCGGCCACACGCGCGACCACGGCAAGGCGCCGGTTCGCCGCGCGTGCTACGCCGCGGACCGCACGGGCCACATGATCCTCCAGACGCTCTACCAAAACTGCGTCAAGCACAACGTCGAGTTCTACAACGAGTACTACGTGCTGGACCTCCTCATCGTCGAGGAGGACGCCGTTCGCGAAGACGGCACGGCGTACAAGCAGAAGCGCGTCGCCGGCGTGGTGAGCTACGACCTCGCCTCGGGCGAGCTCCACGTGTTCCAGGCCAAGGCCGTCATCTTCGCGACGGGCGGCGCCGGCAAGGTCTTCAAGACCACCTCGAACGCCCACACGCTCACGGGCGACGGCATGGGCATCGCGTTCCGCCGCGGCATCCCGCTCGAGGACATGGAGTTCTTCCAGTTCCACCCGACCGGCCTGGCCGGCCTCGGAATCCTCCTCTCGGAGGCGGCCCGCGGTGAGGGCGCGATCCTGCGCAACTCGGAGGGTGAGCGCTTCATGGAGCGCTACGCGCCGACCATCAAGGACCTCGCCCCGCGCGACATCGTGGCCCGGTCCATGGCGAACGAAGTGCGCGAGGGGCGCGGCGCCGGTCCGAACAAGGACTATGTCCTGCTCGACCTGACTCACCTTGAGCCCGCGCACATCGACGCGAAGCTCCCGGACATCACGGAGTTCGCGCGCACGTACCTCGGCGTCGAGCCCTACACTGAGCCGGTCCCGGTCTACCCGACGGCGCACTACGCCATGGGCGGCGTTCCGACCAACATCAAGGGCGAGGTCCTCCAGGACAACGACACGATCATCCCGGGCCTGTACGCCGCGGGTGAGGTTGCCTGTGTGTCCGTGCACGGCTCGAACCGCCTCGGCACGAACTCGCTGCTCGACATCAACGTGTTCGGCAAGCGTTCGGGCATCAACGCCGCCGAGTACGCCAAGACCGCCGAGTTCGTGGAGCTCCCCGAGAATCCCGCGGACGGCACGGTCGCGCTGCTCGACTCCGTCCGCAACGCCTCGGGCACCGAGCGCATCGCGTCGATCCGCGCGGACCTGCAGGAAACCATGGACGCGAACATGCAGGTGTTCCGCACCGCGGACTCGATCGCGCAGGCCCTCTCGGACATCGAGACCCTCCGCGAGCGGTACCGGAACATCAGCATCCAGGACAAGGGCAAGCGCTTCAACCTCGATCTCCTCGAGGCCGTGGAGCTCGGCTTCCTCCTGGACCTCGCGCAGGTCATGACCGTTGCGGCGCTGCACCGCAAGGAATCCCGCGGCGGCCACTACCGCGAGGACTTCCCCGACCGCGACGACGCCAACTGGATGAAGCACACGATGCTCTACAAGGACGACGCCGCCGAGACCGAGGGCATCAAGGGCATCCGCTTCGGGACGAAGCCGGTCGCCTTCACCCGCTACGAGCCGATGGAGCGTAAGTACTGATGAGCGCGTCAACTGTAGAGCCCGCATCGAAGGTCGAGCTGCCCGCGAGCGCGGGCGGCGGCGGCGAGATCCCGACGTTCAACATCACGCTCCGTGTCCGCCGGTACAACCCCGAGGTCTCGGAAGAGTCGCACTGGGACGAGTACCAGCTCACGATGTACGGCACGGACCGTGTGCTCGACGCGCTCCACAAGGTCAAGTGGGAGCACGACGGCTCGCTCTCGTTCCGCCGCTCGTGCGCGCACGGCGTGTGCGGCTCGGACGCCATGCGCATCAACGGCCGCAACCGTCTCGCGTGCAAGACGCTCCTCAAGGACCTCGATACGTCCAAGCCCGTCACGGTGGAGCCCATCAAGGGCCTTCCGGTGGAGAAGGACCTCATCGTGGACATGGAGCCGTTCTTCCAGTCCTACCGCGAGATCATGCCGTTCCTCATCGCGAAGGGCCACGAGCCGACCAAGGAGCGCCTCCAGTCCGCCGAGGACCGCGAGCGGTTCGACGACACCACGAAGTGCATCCTGTGCGCCGCGTGCACGTCCTCGTGCCCCGTCTTCTGGACGGACGGCCAGTACTTCGGCCCCGCGGCGATCGTCAACGCGCACCGATTCATCTTCGACTCGCGTGACGACGCCGGCGACATGCGTCTCGAGATCCTCAACGACAAGGAGGGCGTGTGGCGCTGCCGCACGACCTTCAACTGCACCGAGGCATGCCCGCGCGGCATCCAGGTGACGCAGGCGATCGCCGAGGTCAAGCAGGCGATCCTGGCACGCCAGT
>NZ_JBKZWT010000116.1:0-10531 GCF_047759905.1 Sinomonas sp. G460-2
GCCACGAGCCCGAGACCGGTCGCGTTGTGCTCGCCGCCCAGCCCTACGAGCGGCGCGGCGAGACCCCCGAACAGGAACCGGGTGAGCCCGAGCAGTGACGACGCGGTCCCCGCGATGTCGCGATACCCGGACAGCGCGAGCGAGGTCGACGGCGGATTGGTCACAGCAACCCCCGCGACCATCGTGAAGAGCGAGACGATGACCGCGATGAGCGGCAGATGCAGCAGCGCCGTCACGAGAAGGAGCAGCGCGCCCGCGACGCACAGCACGAGGCCGATCGCGAGCGTTCGCCGCTCAGACCAACGCTCCGAGACGCGCCCCGACGTGAAGCCGAACACCATGAAGCCGAGCGAGTTGAGCCCGAACGCGAGCGCGTACTGCTGCGGCGTGAGCCCGTAGATCCCCTGGAGCACGAACGTCGCGCCGGCGAGGTACGCGAACAGCGCCGCGCCCGTGAACGCCGTGACGAGGAGCGAGGCCACGAACGTGCTGTCCGAGAGGAGCCGCCCGAAGCTGCGCACGGTGTGGGGGAGCCCGCCCTCGGTCCTGAGCTCGGCGGGAAGGGTCTCGCGGAAGATGATCGCGGACGCCACGAGGATCCCCACCCCCACGACCGCGAGGAATACGAACGCCCCGCGCCAGTCCGTGAACGCTGCGATCTGCCCGCCGATCACGGGCCCGATGATCGCCGCGAGCCCGCCGAGCACGGCGAGCCGGCCGTAGTAGCGCACGAGCTTCCCGCCCGAGTACAGGTCGCGGCCCGCCGCTTGCGCGGTCACGATCCCCACCGAGCCCGCGAGGCCCTGCACAAGTCGCGCCGCGATGAGAGTCTCGATCGTGGGGCTCGCCGCGCACAGCGCCGAGGCGGCGATGTAGGCGACGATCCCGATCAAGAGCGGGCGACGGCGGCCGAACCGGTCCGAGAGCGGGCCCGCCAGGATCTGGCCGAAGGCGAGGCCGAGGAGGCATGCCGACACTGTCAGCTGGGCGGTCGAGGTCTCCGCGTGGAGGTCCCGCGTGAGCGCGGGCAGCACCGGGAGGTAGAGGTCCATCGAGATGGGGCCGAACGCCGTGAGCAGGCCGAGCACCACGGCGAGCGAGCGGCTCACGGCCCGCTGGGTGGTGCGCGTCGAGGCGTCGGTTGCGGTCATGGCGTCCCTATCGGTCGTTGCTTGTGTGCTCTCAGGTAATCAGCTTGGCGCCGGGCGGGGGAGAGGCTGTCGATACGGGTACCCGCAGTACCCCCTTCGGGGCAGTACCTCCTTCGGGGGCCGGCGCGCTGCGGACAGGCCCTGTCCGCGGCGGCCGCTAGATTATGGGTCATGGCCATCGCACGTTACCCAAGCCTCGTCATCGACTGCCCCGACCCGACCGAGCTCGGGGCGTTCTACGCCGCGCTCCTGGACTGGAAGACCGAGACCGCCGAAGCCGACTGGGTGGAGATCCGCGCCGAGTACGGTCAGCTCATCTCGTTCCAGAAGGTGGAGGACTACAGCCCTCCCCGCTGGCCCACGCAGGATGTCCCGCAGCAGATGCACCTCGACGTCACCGTGGACGATCTCGATGCCGCCGAGTCCGAGGTTCTCAAGCTCGGCGCGAGCAAGGCCGAGTACCAGCCCGGGACCACGTTCCGTGTGTTCCTCGACCCCGCGGGCCACCCGTTCTGCCTGTGCCGCGAGTGACGCGCCGCTGACCCCCTGGGCTGGGCGCCAGCTCGTCAGCGTTCGGTTTCGGACTCCCGCACCGTGCCCCGCCACCGGGCGAGCGCGGTCATGCCGTGGTAGACGAGCAGCGCCGCGGCCGAGCCGAGCGCGATGCCCGCGAAGCTCAGCTGGCCCACCGTCCACGTGTAGTCGGCGATCCCGATGATGAGTGCCACGGCCGCGGTCGTGAGGTTGATCTGGTTCGAGAAGTTCACGCGGCCCTGGACCCAGATCTTGACGCCGAGCACGCCGATCAACCCGTAGAGCATCGTCGCGGCGCCGCCGAGCACGCCCTGGGGGACGGTCGCGATGAGCTCGCCGAACTTGGGCGAGAAGCTGAGCAGGAGCGCGCACGCGCCGGCCACCCAGTACGCGGCGGTCGAGTAGACCTTCGTTGCGGCCATGACGCCGATGTTCTCGGCGTACGTCGTGGTGCCCGAGCCTCCGCCGAGCCCCGCGAGCACGGTCGCGGCCCCGTCGGCCATGAGCGCCCGCCCGGAGACGCCGTCGAGGTTCTGCCCGGTCATGGTTGCGACGCTCTTCACGTGGCCGATGTTCTCCGCGACGAGGACGAGGACCACGGGCACGAACAGACCGAGGACCCCGACGTGGAACGTGGGGGTCTGGAAATGGGGGAGGCCGATCCACGCGGCCGAATCCACCTTCGAGAAGTCGACCTCGCCGCGGGCCACCGCCACGAGATAGCCTGCCACCACGCCGACCAGGATGCTGAGGCGGCCCAGAATCCCGCGGAACAGCACGCTCACGAGGATGATCGCGACGAGGGTCACGAGGGCCGTGACCGGCGCGGCCACGAAATTCTGCTTCGCGGCCGGTGCGAGGTTGAGCCCGATGAGCGCCACGATCGAGCCCGTGACGACCGGCGGCATGACGATGTTGATCCAGTGCGCCCCGAAGCGCTGGACCACGGCGCCCACGAGGGCGAGGACGGCCCCGGCCACGACCACCCCGCCGAGCGCCCCGGCGACGCCGTATCGCTGCTGCGACGCGAGGATCGGCGCGATGAAGGCGAACGAGGAACCGAGGTAGCTCGGCACCCGACCCCGCGTGATGACGAGGAACAGAAGCGTGCCGACTCCGGAGAAGAAGAGCGTCGTGGCGGGCGGCATGTGCGTGAGGATCGGCACGAGGAACGTGGCACCGAACATCGCGACCACGTGCTGGAGGCCGATTCCGATGGTGAGCGGCCACGCGAGCCGCTCCTGCGGAGCGACGACCTCCCCGGGTCGCACCGAGCGGCCGTCGCCATGGAGCTTCCATCTGGTTCCGAGCATGCTCATGCGCTGGCGCCTTCCGAAGGGTGAGGGTGGGCGGGCAGGGTGTGATCGCCGGGGGACATCCTACTCGCGGGCCGCGCTGCGGCCGGCTGCGTGCGTGCGCTCCAGCGGAGCCGGTGTGGCGAATCTCACCGTTCGTAGCGGAAGTCTTGCGGACGACGGCGGGTTTCTCACCTCAGAGGGTGACGGACAGCGCCACCGCCGTTTCGGAGGACCTTTCGTCCGCAGAAGGAGACCAGCATGAGCATCGCCCACCAGGAAGCCGCACTGGACGCAGCCGCCGTCGACGCCCTTTTCGTCGAGGCCCGCACCGCCAACACGTTCACGGGCGAGGTCACCGACGAGCAGGCCCAGGCCATCTACGAGCTCACGAAGTTCGGTCCGACGGCGTTCAACAACCAGCCCCTGCGCATCACGTACGTGCGTTCGGCCGAGGCCCGCGAGCGGCTCGTCGCGCACATGATGCCCGGCAACCAGGAGAAGACCCGCACCGCCCCGCTCGTCGCGGTCCTCGCGTTTGACGCGGAGTGGCACGAGAAGTGGGACGAGTTCCTCCCCGCGGCCCTGCGCGCGAAGGCGATGTTCGACGGCGACGAGTCCCTCCGCTACGGCACTGGCCGCGACAACGCGCACCTTCAGGCCGGCTACTTCATCCTCGCCGTGCGCGCGCTCGGCTTCGCGGCGGGCCCGATGACGGGTGCTGACTTCGCCGGGATCGACGCCGAGTTCTTCCCCGAGGGCGGGCGCAAGAGCTTCCTCGTCGTGAACATCGGGCTCCCGGGCGCCGACGCCTTTGGCCCGGCCAAGACGAAGTTCGCGTTCGAGGACGTCGTCGAGACCCTCTAACCGGAGAGCCCGGGCCCGCGTCAGGCCTTCCTGACGCGGTCGGCCCGATCCCTCGGCCCCGCGACCCGCGGCAGGCTTCCGGTAGGGTTCCGCTGGACCGACACGGTCCGCGGCCGCGCGGCGCGTGGAGTCTTGCACTCCACTGGTTTGTTGGGGGCCGGGGCTCCCGCGGGGCGCGGGGGCGCGAGAGCTGGCCCCTCGATCGGCGGGATGTGTCCATTCGTCGCATCGGCACCCACGAGCTCGCGGGACCACCGCGCCGCCCACGCGGAACGCAGCTGGTCCCGCAGCGTGCCGTCGCCCCATCGGCTCAGGGCCACGACGCCGAGGACCCCGGCGGCGAGGGCCGCCAGGCCGCCCACGAGCACGGACCAGCGCGGCCCGGCGGTGTTCGCGATCCAGCCGACGAGTGGGGCGCCGATGGGCGTCCCGCCCTGGATGACCGCCATGTACAGCGCGAGGACCCGGCCCCGGTACTGGGCGTCCGTGCTGAGCTGCACGATCGTGTTGCACAGGTTGAGGAACGTGATCGAGGCGAGCCCCACGGGGACGAGCATGATCGCGAACCACACGTAGCTGGGCATCGTCGCGGCGACCACAGTCGCGACGCCGAGCACGATCGCCGCGCCCACGAGCAGTCTCATGCGCGGCCCCTTCCGGCGCGCCGCGAGCAGCGCCCCGGCGAGGGTGCCAATCGCCATGATCGAGCCGAGCAGGCCATACGCGTCCGGGCCTGCGCGGAACACGTCGGCGGCCATGAGCGCGTTGGTGACCTGGAAGTTGAGGGTGAACATCCCGACAAGAGCGGCCATCGCCATGATGAGCACGAGGCGCGGCTGGGTCCGCACGTAGCGGATCCCCTCGGCAATCTGGTGTTTGCCGCGGGGGAGCGGCGCACTGCGATGCAGCAGGTCGACGCGCAGCCTCGTGAGGGACGTGAGGACCGCCGCGAAAGTTGCGGCGTTGAGCAGGAACACCCACCCCGTGCCGATGATCCCGATGAGCACGCCCGCGATGCCGGGACCCGCGAGGCGCGCGAGGTTGAAGGAGGCGCTGTTGAGCGCCACCGCGTTCGGGACGTCCGCGCGCCCCACGAGCTCCGAGACGAAGGCCTGCCGCGGCGGGGCGTCGAAGGCGCTCGCGACGCCGAGGAGCAACGCGATCGCGTAGATCTGCCACAGCTGAGCCGCGCCCGTGAGCACGAGCGCGCCCTGGAGCAGGGCCAGCAGGCCCATCGCGGCCTGCGTTCCGATCAGCAGTTTGCGCTTGTCGAGCCGGTCGCCCAGGACTCCGGCGTACGGCCCGAGCACGAGGATGGGAAGGAATTGAAGCCCCGTGGTGATGCCCACGGCGGCGCCGTCGTGCTGGGTGAGCTGGGTGAGCACGAGCCAGTCCTGAGCGACGCGCTGCATCCAGGTACCAACGTTGGAGACGAGGGCGCCGGCGGCCCAGCGGCGGTAGTTCGGGTGGCGGAGGGCTCTGAACGTTTTGCTCACTTGGCCGCCATCTCGAGGAGGATCTCGGCGGCGCGGTGCATCGTGGCTCGGTCCGCCTCGGGGAGTCCCTGAAGGCGGGCCGCGAGCCACGCTGACCGCAGCCGTCGCGACTCTTCGACGATGGCTCGGCCTTGATCGGTGATTTCGACGACGACCTGGCGGCCGTCCGTCGGATTGTCGTTGCGGCTTACGAGATTCTGGGCCGCGAGGGCGTTGACCGTGCGCGTCATGCTGGGCGCCTGGACGCACTCGGCGTCGGCGAGCTGGCGCATCGTCTGCGGCCCGCGCTTCGCGAGGAGCCCGAGGACCGTGGTCTGCCCCGGGGTGACGACATCGCTCCCGGCTTGGATGCGCAGCAGGCGGGAGGTGCGCATGATCGCGATGCGGAGTTCGACGGCAAGCTCGCCGAGATCGGGCGCGCCGGTCCCGGCGGGCAGTGGCGTGGGTGTTGCTTCGGGAGCTGCGGCGGGAATCATCGATACTTAGCCTAGTTCATTAGCTTTGCTAAGTATATGATCGCGGTCACCTCGTGGCGTTTGCGCCGTCACGTTCGCTGGGTGCGCACCCAGCGAACGTGACGGCGCAACGAGGGGCGCTAGGAGATGACGGAGTCGACGAGCGCCTTCGCCTCGGCCTGGACCTGCTTGAGGTGGTCCTCGCCCTTGAACGACTCGGCGTAGATCTTGTACACGTCTTCGGTGCCAGACGGCCGGGCCGCGAACCACGCGTTCTCGGTCGTGACCTTGAGCCCGCCGATCTTCGCGCCGTTGCCCGGAGCCTCCGTGAGCTTCGCCGTGATCGGCTCGCCCGCGAGCTCCGTCGCCGTCACGTCGGCGGCGGAGAGCTTGCCGAGCTTGGCCTTCTGCTCCCGGCTCGCCGCGGCGTCGACGCGGGCGTACGACGGCGACCCATACTTCGCGGCGAGGTCCGCGTAGCGCTGGGACGGGCTTTGTCCGGTGACGGCCTGGATCTCGGACGCGAGGAGGCACAGCAGGATGCCGTCCTTGTCCGTGGTCCACACGCCGCCGTCGAGCTTGACGAAGCTCGCGCCAGCGCTCTCCTCGCCACCGAACGCGCCTTGCCCCGTCAGGAGCCCCGGCACGAACCACTTGAAACCCACCGGTACCTCGACGAGCTTGCGGCCGAGCCCGCCCGCCACCCGATCGATCATGGAGGAGCTCACGAGCGTCTTGCCGACCACCGAGTCCGGCCGCCATCCCGTGCGGTTCCGGTACAGGTAGTCGATCGCCACGGAGAGGTAGTGGTTCGGGTTCATGAGCCCGCCGTCGGGGGTCACGATGCCGTGGCGGTCGGCGTCGGCGTCGTTGCCGGTCGCGATGTCGTATTTCGCCTCGCCCGAGTTGACCTTGGCGATGAGCCCGGCCATGGCCGAGGGCGACGAGCAGTCCATGCGGATCTTCTCGTCCCAGTCGAGCGTCATGAACGCCCACTGCGGGTCCACGGTCGGGTTGACGACCGTGAGGTTGAGGTGGTGGCGCTCGCCGATCTCGCCCCAGTAGTCGACCGATGCGCCGCCCATGGGGTCCGCGCCGATCCGCACGCCCGCGTCGCGGATCGCCGCGAGGTCGAGGACCTGCGGGAGGTCGTCGACGTAGGAGGACAGGAAGTCGTACTGGCCCGTCGTGTCCGCGGCGAGCGCGTCCTGAAGCGGGATGCGCTTGACCCCGCTGAGGTCCGCCTCGAGCAGGGCGTTCGCGCGGTCCGCGATCCAGCCGGTCGCGTCGGTGTCGGCCGGGCCGCCGTGCGGCGGGTTGTACTTGAACCCGCCGTCGGCCGGCGGGTTGTGGCTCGGCGTGACGACGATGCCGTCGGCGCGGGCGGGGTCGTCCTCCGAACGCCCGGCGTTGTACTTGAGGATCGCGTGGCTCAGGGACGGGGTCGGCGTGTAGCCGTGGCGCGCGTCGATGAGAACCGTGACCCCGTTCGCGCCGAGGACTTCGAGCGCCGTGTTGGTGGCGGGCTCGCTCAGTCCGTGGGTGTCACGCGCGAGGAACAGCGGCCCGCGGATGCCTTGGCCGGCTCTGTATTCGACGATCGCCTGCGTGATGGCGGCGATGTGCTTCTCGTTGAAGGACGCCTTGAGGCTCGAGCCGCGGTGGCCCGAGGTCCCGAATGCGACGCGCTGGCCCGGATCGCTCAGGTCAGGCGAGACGTCGTAATAGGCGTCCAGGAGTGCCGTGATGTCCACGAGGTCGGTGGGGAGGGCAACGGTGCCTGCTCGGTTAGCCATGCCCATAGCTTTGCAGAGAACACCAACCGCGAGTGGCGTGCGCGTGAAGATTTCCCGTGGTGACGCCGGCTTGGTGGGTCGCTCAAGCGGGAGCGGCCGACGGCGTCACGCGCCTTGCGCTAGGACGCGCTCCGCCAGTTCCCGCAACGGCCCGGTGAGCGTACCATCCGGGACGTCGACCCGCTGCCGCCCCAGCCGCACCGTCCACTGGAACGCATCGCGCACGAGCCCGGGTCCGCCGCGGTCCGCGAACTCCCCGGACTGGCTGCGGGCCGCTCGGTAGAGAGCCGCCCACGCGTCGTCGTCCGCGGTGCGCTCGCCTCGCATCGTGAACTCGACCGCGGCACGCCGCGGGATCCCGGTGACGCCTCCCGACCGGGACACGCTGACTCTCACGGTTGCCGCTCCCTCCTCATGGCTCTGCCCGGGCTCACGCGCGCCCGGCCTCACGCTCTCGACGCGCGGCCGGCCGCGTTGGCGGGCAGCCGGACCGTGATTCCCACGCCCCGCCAGCCGTCCCGCACGGCCCGCTCCTCCGCGGACTCGCGGCCGAACAATTGCCGTGCCACGAGGACAGTCTCGCGGGCGAAGCCGCGGAAGTCGACGTCCGCCGGGAGTCGGCCCTGGGCGACGGTCTCGAACCATACGCGCCCGGCCCGCTCCCACGCGGGCCCACCGAGCGCCGTCGCCGCGAGGTAGAACGCGTGATTCGGGATGCCGGAGTTGAGGTGGACTCCGCCGTTGTCATCGCGTGTTCGCACGAACCCGTCCATGTGGGCGGGCTGCGGGTCGTTGCCGAGCACGGGGTCGTTGTACGCGGTGCCCGGTGCCTTGAGGGACCGGACTCCCACGCCCTTCACGCCGCGCGCAAAGATGCCCTCGCCGACGATCCACGCGGCCTGGTCCGCGCTCTGCCCGCTCGCGTGCTGCTCGACGAGAACGCCGATGACGTCGGCGAAGCTCTCGTTGAGCGCCCCGGACTGGCCCTCGTAGGCGAGGTTGGTCGTGTACTGGAGCAGGCCGTGCCCGAGCTCGTGGGCGATGATGCTGAGCGAGGACGTGAACGAGTTGAAGACCTTGCCATCGCCGTCTCCGAAGACCATGCGGGAGCCGTCCCAGAACGCGTTGTCGTAGCCGCTGCCGTAATGGACCGTGCCCTCGAGCGCGAGCCCCGCACCGTCGAGACTCGAGCGGCCGAACGAGTCCTCGAGGAACTCGTACGTGGCCCCGAGCCCGTCGTACGCGCGGTTCACGTCGCCGTCGTCGACCGCCGCCTGACCCTCTTTGCGCACGAGCCGCCCCGGCAGCGCTTCGCTGTTCTCCGCGTCGCTGATCTCGCGGTGGAGTCCGGCGTCGGACGGGGCTGGCCGCGCGCCAACGCCGTCCGACGCGCGGTCCCCCCGGAGCCTGCTGTCGGTCAAGAGCGTGCGCCTGGCCAACTCGGCGACGACAGCGAGGCTCGACTTCTCCGGCACGGCGCCGTGCGGTGCCGCGTTCGCGAGCCGCTCGAGGAGGTATGGCGGGATGGCGCCGGGTCGGATGGGTGCGCGCTCTGTCATCATGGGGCCACGCTACGGGGGCCCTCCGACAATTTATCAAGCCTCCCAGCGGGCCGCGCTCAAGCGGTCGGCGAAGGCCCGACGCCGCCCTCCGAAGGTACGCTGGTGGCAGCATGCGATGGGGACATGCGCGAGGTGACGGAGGGACAGATGTCAGACCCGCAGAGTGGCGCCGCCACGCCAGATGACCGGCCAGAGTCAAGCGAACCGCAGCCCAGCGAACCGCAGCCCAGCGAACCGCAGCCGGCCGATCGGCCCACCGAACCGATCCATCGCGAGAGCCGCCACACCACGCGGCCCATCCCGCCGATTCCGCACGCGCCGGCGCCGCCCCTCGGCCAGACGCCTGAGGCGCCGCCCGAGCCGCCGCGGGAGGCCCCAGCCCAGCCTGGTCCCGGTCAGAGCCCGTACGCCCAGCCCGGCCCCTACGCTCAGCCCGGCACAACCCAGCCCGGCTATGGCCCGGGTCCGTACAGCCAGGGCGCCTACTACCAGCAGCCCCAGTATGCCCAGCCCCAGTACGCCCAGCCCCAGTACGCCCAACCCCAGTACGCCCAACCCCAGTACAGCCAACCCCAGTACAGCCAGCCGCAGCAATCCCCGTATTCCTATCCGGCACAGCCTTATGCCTACGCGCCCCCGGAGCCTCGTGGCCTGAGCATCGCGTCGATGGTGTGCGGTATCGCGTCTCTCCTGGGCTTCGGCGTCTTCCTCCTGCCGCAGGTGGCGGCGGTCATCATGGGCCATCTGGCGCTCTCCCGCGAGCCAGCCGGACGGGGTTTCGCGATCGCAGGCCTCGCGACGGGCTACTTCTGCCTCCTGATCACTGTCGCGGTCCTCGCGTTCATCGCGATCGGCATCGCCTCGGTCAGCTCGTACCCCTCGGGCTACTGAGCGGGCCTCCGGGCCGGACCACCCGCGGAGTCTCGAGGGTCCGCGCGAGCGCGAGGAGCCTCCCCTCCGAACCAAGCGGCCCCACGAGCTGAACTCCCATCGGTAGCCCGCCGTCCGTCCAGTGCGTCGGGACGCTCACGGCGGGCAGCCCGCACACGTTGACCATCGATGACCACGGCGCGAACTCGCATTGGCGCGCATAGTCGGCGTCCGCCGTCGTCTGCCATTCGGCGCCCGAGAACCAGCCGATGGGCCGTGGCGTCTGGGCGAGGGCGGGCATGAGGATGGCGTCCCACGGCGCGAACTGGGCGATCGTGTCGCGCTCGAAGCGCCGCAGGAACTCGAGCGCCTCGTCGAGCCGCGCGCGGCTTCGCTGCTGTGCGCGCCGGCGGAACGCGCGCGTGAGGGGCGTGAGCAGCGGCTCGCGTTCGGGCGCGATCCTCAGGGTCCCGACGCTGGCCGTCCACGCGGCCGTGAAGGCGTC
>NZ_JBKZWT010000117.1:0-10480 GCF_047759905.1 Sinomonas sp. G460-2
CGGCGCGTGGCCGTCGCGACCGATCCGGCGATCCGCCGCGAAGGCGACTTCTTCGCGTTTCCGGGGCCGGGCGCCGTCGTCCTCGTGGAATGAGCGCGGGGCGCGGGCCCTCTCCTCGAGGCGCCGCGCCTAGGACGCCTGGCTCGAGATGTCGGCGAGCAGAGCGCGGGTCTCGGCGACGACTCGATCGCTGAACTCGGCGTCGCGGACCTGGACGGAGCCAAGCATGGGCTTGCCGGTCTCGTCGTAGTAGACACCGGTGCTGTCCGATTCATCGGTCAGGACCTTGGCGATCATGCGGCCGGCGAGCTTGGGCGTGCTCCAGTACTTGATGAACGGCGCGAGCGGTGCCGCGATGTACTTGAGCAGGAAGCGCACGGCGGCGTTGGCGTCGCGGCTCAGCCCGGTTCCGGGGTTGAAGCCCGGCTCGACGGCATTGAAGCGGAGGCGCGGAGTCTCGCGCGCGAACGCGAAAACGGTAGCCAGGTTGCACTGCTTCGACGTGGCGTAAGCATCGAGGCCAGGCATGGACGCGCCGCCGGGCAGCCACTCTCCGCGCAGGCTCGCCTCGGCGGAGACGTACCGCGCGCCGCGGAAGCCGGCGGCGACCGCGGGCTTCCGCTCGGGGTCCTCGACGGCTGAGCACGTGAAGACGACGTTCGCGCCGTCGGGCAGGTGGGGGATGAGCGCCTCGGTGAAGACGAAGGGACCGAGGTGATTGGTCGTCAACGCGAGGTCCCATCCCTGCGCCGTCTGGACGGCCTGCGCCGGGGAGATGCCAGCGTTGTTGAGGAGGCCCGCGATCGGGAGGCCCAGCGCGACGATGTGCCCGGCGGCCCGTCGCACGCTCTCGAGGTCGGCGAAGTCGCAGACGACCGATATCGCGTGGCCGCCGGGCTGCGCGTTGATCTCGTTCTCGACTTCATGGAGGCGCCCGGGGTCGCGGCCCACCAGCACGAGCGTGCCGTGCGGGGCCATCTCGAGCGCGGCGCGCCGCCCGATTCCTGAGGTGGGTCCGGTGATGATCCAGGCCTTGGCCGGCGGGGAGATGCGGCTCGAGGTGTCCATGATTTCTGTTCCCTTTCAGGGGGTCTTGGGGCGATGTGGTGCGTTATCAGCGCGGTGGGGTGGGGCCGTTCGATGGCGGGGCGGCCCGGGTGGGCGCGCCCGACAGCACCTGCCACACGGCCTCGAAGGCGACGCGGCTGCGAGCCTCGGCCTCCCCGGGCTCGCGGATCATCGCGTCGATGGCAGCCTCGGCCATGGCGCTGATGAGGGCCAGGACGAAACCGAGCGGCACGTCCGCCATGGGCCCGCCGGCGCGACTTCGGTCGATGAGCTCCGCGATGCCGCCAAGGGCCGCGCTTGCCTGGCCATGGCTCTCGGCGGTGACGCCGTCCGCGACGTCGAGTTGCGCGAGGGCCCGCCGCTTGCGCGGGTTGGCCGTGGCCCAGCGCGACCACTGGGTCCACAGGTGGCGGACCTGCTCGCGAGGCTCTTTGCCCGCGGGAAGACCGGCGACGGCGGCTGCGCCCATCTCGGTCTTGAGGGCCACATAGAGCTCGTTGAACAGTGTGGCCTTCGTGTCGAAGTAGACGAAGAGGGAGCCGTTGGAGACGCCAGCCTCCTTGGCGATCGCCGCTGTTGTCGCCCCGAGGCCTTGGGCCGCGATGACTCGCGTGGCGGCGGACAGGATGGCGCCGCGGCGGTCTTCGCTGCGTGGTCTGGGCATGGCCTCAGTGTATAAGAGAGTGACTAGTCACTCAAGTCGCCGGGGCGGCGACCCTGAAACGAATGCCGGCCCGGCGCCGTCGTCCGCCGGGTTCCGCGCGGGGAGGCGGGCAGCGAGAAGCCCCGCCCGGGGCTATCCCGGACGGGGCTCGTGGCTCGAGGTGCGTTGGGGCTACACCCGGCGGCGGCCCCTGATAGCGCTCCAGATGAGCAGGACGACGATCGAGCCGACGATTGCGGTGATCCAAGTCCGGAACTCGAAGAAGCTTCCCAGGGTGTTGCCCCCGAAGATCAGGCCCCCCAGCAGGCCGCCCAGCCAGGCCCCGACCACGCCCAGGATGAGGGTCGCAATCCAGCCGCCGCCCTGCCTCCCGGGCAGAATGGCCTTGGCGATGGCTCCGGCGATGAGGCCGAGAATGAGGAATCCGATGAATCCCATGGCTACTCCTTACGTCGTGCGCGTTCGGTGGGAATACGGCGCTAAGAAGACTCTATGACGTGCCAGCGTCACATTCGACTGTGCTGCCGCTCACTTTGTCCGGCCTCGGAGCCCGTCCTAGGATCGAGGCCGTGACCTACACCGCGGCGGACGGCCGCTATGACGCGATGCAGTACAACCGGGTGGGACGCAGCGGGCTCAAGCTGCCAGCCATTTCGTTGGGCCTCTGGCACAACTTCGGCGACGACAAGAGGTTCGAGGAGCAGCGGGCCATCCTGCGCCGGGCCTTCGATCTCGGCGTGACCCATTTCGACCTCGCCAACAACTACGGGCCCCCTCCGGGGAGCGCCGAATCCAACTTCGCGCGGCACCTGCGCGAGGACTTCCGGCCGTACCGCGACGAGCTCATCATCTCGACGAAGGCCGGCTATCTCATGTGGGACGGCCCCTACGGCGAGTGGGGCTCGCGCAAGTACCTCATCTCGAGCCTCGACCAGTCGCTCAAGCGCATGGGTCTCGAGTACGTGGACATCTTCTACAGCCACCGGCCGGACCTCGACACTCCGCTCGAGGAGACGATGGGCGCCCTCGACTACGCCGTGCGCTCGGGCCGGGCGCTCTACGCGGGCATCTCCTCCTACACGCCGCAGCAGACGCTCGAGGCCGCGCGCATCCTCCGCGAACTCGGCACGCCGTTGCTCATCCACCAGCCGCGGTACTCGATGGCCGATCGCTGGACCGAGCAGGGAAGCCCGAACCTGTACCAGGCGCTCGACGAGGTCGGCGCCGGATCGATCGTCTACTCGCCGCTCGCCCAGGGGCTCCTCACGAACCGGTATCTCCAGGGCGTCCCCGAGGATTCGCGGGCGGCGAAGGAGCACTTCCTTCGGTCCTCGTCGCTCACGGAAGACAAGCTCGCGATGGTCCGGGCGCTTGACGGCCTCGCGACCGGCCGCGGTCAGACCCTCGCGCAGATGGCGATCTCGTGGGTGCTGCGGCCGCAGCCCTCTGGGGCGGCACCCGTGACGTCGGCGCTCGTCGGGGCGTCCTCGATCGCCCAGCTCGAGGATTCGCTCGGCGCCCTCGCGGGGCCCGAGTTCCTCGACGACGAGCTCGCCGAGATCGATCGGATCCTCGCGGGCCACTGACCCCGCAACGGTGGGGACGGGACCGCAACGGTGGGGACGGGACCCCGCAACGTTGTGGGGTCCCGTCCGGGTCCTTGCGGGGTCCCGTGCCCCTAGTGGTGGGTCGGCGGGATCTCCGGGCGCTTGCGGCCGAAGAGGAAGTAACCGATCGGCCCGAACGTGTTCACGAACGTCCCGAGGAACCACACGAACTTCGGCCCGCGCACCTGCTCGGCCGGGCGGCGAGCGAGGTCGCGCCACGCGAGGATCTTGAGGGCGAGGTCGAACGCCCCCATGATGACGACCCCCGCTCGCCCTCCCGCGCTCATGTCCTTCCACTGCTTTTTGGTTCGGCGTGCCATGACCCCTCCTGTGACAGTCTGTGACTCGAGTCTAGGCCGGGGGCGCGCGGTCAGGCGTGGTGGATACGATGGCTGTGCTCTCCGGCGCCGGATGCCCGTCCGCCGGGACTTGATGATCTGCAAGGAGAACCGTGTCTGAGAATCCGATCCGTGTGGCTATCGTCGGCGTGGGCAACTGCGCCGCTTCCCTCGTCCAGGGCGTGCATTACTACCGCGACGCGAACCCGGAGGACACGGTTCCCGGCCTCATGCACGTGGAGTTCGGCCCGTACCACGTGAACGACCTCCAGTTCGTCGCGGCGTTCGACGTCGACGGCAAGAAGGTCGGCGTGGACCTCGCCGAGGCGATCCTCGCGAGCGAGAACAACACGATCAAGATCGCGGACGTCCCGCCCACCGGCGTCACCGTCCAGCGCGGCCACACGCTCGACGGCCTCGGCAAGTACTACCGCGAGACCATCGAGGAGTCGGACGCGGAACCGGTAGACATCGTCGAGGCCCTGCGCGAGGCGCAGGTCGACGTCATGGTCTGCTACCTGCCGGTCGGCAGCGACAAGGCCGCGAAGTTCTACGCCCAGTGCGCGATCGACGCCCGCGTGGCGTTCGTCAACGCGCTCCCCGTGTTCATCGCGGGCGTTCCGGAGTGGGCGCAGAAGTTCACCGAGGCCGGGGTGCCGATCGTGGGCGACGACATCAAGAGCCAGATCGGCGCGACGATCACGCACCGCGTGCTCGCGAAGCTGTTCGAGGACCGCGGCGTGACCGTGGACCGGACGTACCAGCTCAACGTGGGCGGCAACATGGACTTCAAGAACATGCTCGAGCGCGAGCGGCTCCAGTCCAAGAAGATCTCCAAGACCCAGGCCGTGACCTCGAACGTCGAGGCCGAGTTGGCCCCGCGGGACGTGCACATCGGGCCGAGCGACTACGTCGAGTGGCTCGACGACCGCAAGTGGGCTTTCGTGCGGCTCGAGGGCCGCAACTTCGGCGACGCGCCCGTCTCGCTCGAGTACAAGCTCGAGGTGTGGGACTCGCCGAACTCGGCCGGGGTCATCATCGACGCCGTGCGGGCGGCGAAGATCGGGCTCGACCGGGGGATCGGCGGCCCGCTCACGTCCCCGAGCGCCTACTTCATGAAGTCCCCGCCCGAGCAGCGCGCTGACGACGTGGCCCGCGCCCAGGTCGAGGCCTTCATCCGCGGCGAGGTCGAGCGCTAGGCGAGCGCCGCCGTCGTCCGAAGGCCCTCGCACCCTCCCACGGGCGCGGGGGCCCTTCTGTCGGCGGGCGCGTCCGTTCCTGCCCATCTTGGGCGTCGTGGTGCGGTGGAAATCGGCGTGTCGCGCGGGGGCGCGCCGATGGCGGGCCTGAATGGCGGGCGCGAACGGACATGGGCCGTGAGAAGGGTTTTACCTGGCGCGCCTATCTCGGGGAGGGCCTCGACCCTAGTCTCGAAGTGGGATCCCGAATTGGGATCCCAAATCTCTTGACTGTGGTTAGAGTCACCATCTATCGTTCTTTTGGGATCCCAATTCGGGATCCCAAAATCAAGGTTGCGCACCTCCCATGGCCTGCCCGTTCCCGGACCGGTCAGGCTCTTCCCAATGTTGTGAAGGAGGACACGTGTCCCTTCAAGAGGAAACCTCGCCGCAGCGCTCCGCTGGAACCGCGGAGGCTACCGCGGTCACCGCTTCGGCCAAGCGCACCGGCGTGCGCTGGAAGCTCTTCATCCTGCTGCTCGTCCTCGTCACCGTGAACTACGTGGACCGCGGGTCCATCTCGGTGGCGCTTCCCATCATCCAGAAGGAGTTCAACCTCACGCCTGAGCTTGTGGGGCTCCTGCTCTCGGCGTTCTTCTGGACCTACGCGTTCATGCAGGTCCCGGTCGGCTGGCTCATCGACCGCTTCGGGCCGCGCAAGGTCGTCACGGCCTCCTGCATCGGCTGGGGCGCCGCGACCGCGGCCTCCGGACTCACGGGCGGCTTCCTCAGCATGTTCATCGCCCGCATGGGCATCGGCGTCACCGAGGCGGGCGTCATGCCCGCGGGCGGCAAGCTCAACGCCCTCTGGATGCACTCGAAGGAGCGCGGCCGCGGCGCGACCATCCTCGACGCGGGCGCCCCGCTCGGGGCCGGCGTAGGCGGCATCCTCATCACGGGGCTCATCGCGGCGTTCGGCGGCTGGCGCATGGCGTTCATCATTGCGGGCATCGCGACCGTGGTGCTCGGCGCCCTCATCTGGTGGTACGTGCGGGACAACCCCCGTCAGCACCGCGCCGTCAACGACGCCGAGGCGGACTACATCGAGGCGTCCCATCGCGCCGAGGACGAGGCCGCCCAGGCCTCGGGCAGCACCTCCCGCCGCGGCCTCCTGCCGTACCTCAGGTTCCGCTCGTTCTGGGCCATGTGCTTCGGCTGGCTGGGCTTCAACGGGGTGTTCTACGGCCTGCTCACGTGGGGCCCGCTGTATCTGGCCCAGGCCAAGGGCTTCAACCTGAACACCATCGGCTGGTCGACGTTCGTGATCTTCGGGGCGGGCTTCGTGGGCGAGATCCTCGGCGGCACGCTCGCCGACCGGCTCCGCGCGAAGGGCTACGGCACGAACGTCGTCATGCGCTCGCTCCTCGGCGCGTCGAGCGTCATCGTCACGGCGGGCCTCGTCGGGGTGACGATCGTCGGGGACCCGATCGCCGCCGTCGTGCTTCTCTCGGTGGTGCTCTTCTTCCTGCGCTGGGTGGGCCTCTTCTGGGCCGTTCCCGCGACGCTCGGCGGCCGCACCAACGCCGGCGTGCTCGGCGGCGCGATGAACCTCAGCGGCAACGTCGCCGGCTTCGTCACGCCGATTGCGGTCGGCTTCATCGTCGGGGCGACCGGCGGGTACACGGGGGCGCTGCTGTTCTTCGTCGGCTCGGCGATCATCATGGGCGCCTCCGTCCTCGCCCTCGACTACAGCCGGCGCCTGCCCGTGTGATCGTGCCGGCCGGTGGGCTCGCATCCCAGGGTCCGCCGGCCGGCCCGTGATCGAATGGAACCGAACCGCTCCGCTGCACCTTCCGCGTGCAGCCCGAAACGAGGGGGAGACCCGCATGGCACAACCCGCCGAAGAACCGCAGCGCGACCGACCGCTGCGCGAGGTGATCCGCGACACCCTGCGGACCCGGATCTTCGAGGGCCACTACGCCCCAGGGACCCGGCTCATAGAGCGGGACCTCGCGGCCGAGTTCAACGTCTCGCGCCTCCCCGTCCGCGAGGCGCTGCGGATGCTGGTCCAGGAGGGCATTCTCGCGGAGCGCGCCTCGCGGGGCTCGGTCGTCGCGTCGCTCAGCGAGAAGGACGTCGAGGACCTCTTCGACGTTCGGCTCTCGCTCGAGGTCCTTGCATGCCGGCTCGCCGCCCAGCGCGCCACCCCCGAGGACATCGAGCGGCTCGAGGATCTCCTCTCGAGGGCGGCCGGCGCGCTGGCCCGCGGAAGCATCAACGAGGCACACCGGCTCAACAGCGAGTTCCACGACGAGGTGACCCGCATCGCGGACAACAACTTCCTCCGCACGGCGCTCGAGCCCCTTCAGGGCCGCATGCACTGGCTCTTCCGGCACGTCACCGACCTCCCGGAACTCGTCCAGGAACACCGTGACCTCCTCGCGGCGATCGCGAGCGGGGACCCCGATCGCGCCGCGGCCCAGTCGGCGCTGCACATCGGCAAGTACAGAGAGCAATACCCAGACACGGTCTGACCCGCGTGAGCCAGCCCGAACCATCGGACGTACGGCCAGAGCAATACCCAGACACGGTCTGACCTCTTCAAGTTCAAGGAACCACCATGAGACTTCTCGTCGTCAATCCGAACATCAGCGAGGACGTGACGGAGCTGATCCGCGCCGAGGCGGAACGTTCCGCCGCCCCCACCACCGAGCTCGTGCTGCGCACGGCGCCGCGCGGCGTCGAATACATCGAGACCCGCTTCGAAGCCGTTCTCGCCGCCGGCGCCGTCGCGGAGCTCATCGCCGAGCATCGCGACGAGGTCGACGGCGTTGTCGTCGCCGCGTTCGGCGATCCCGGCCTGCCTGCGCTCAAGGAGCTCGTCGACGTCCCGGTCATCGGCATCACGGAGGCGGCGCTGTGCGCCGCGGCGCTCCAAGGGCACCGCTTCTCGATCATCGCCATCTCTGACCGGATCACGGCCTGGTACCGCGACTGCGTCGAGCACTTCGGCTTCGGCGGGCGGCTCGCGTCAATCCGCTCGATCAAGGAAGCGCTGCGCGGCATCGGCACGGTCCAGGCCGACTTCCGGCCCACGCTCGTCGAGCTCGCACGGCTCGCGGTCGCGGAGGACGGCGCCGACGTGGTCATCTTGGCCGGCGCACCGCTCGCGGGCCTCGCCCGGGACGTCGCGTCGGAGATCCCTGTGCCCGTCGTCGATGGGATCGGTGCCGGGATCAGGCTCGCGGAGGCGGTCGTCGCGCTCCACTCGGGGCCTCATCGCGCCGGGTCCTTCGCCGCGCCGCCGCTCAAGCGGCGCGCGGGCCTCGCTCCGGTCCTCGATGCGGCGCTCGGCGCGGCACAGCTAGAGACAGGGGCCCTCGCATGAACGACCTCGTGATCTCGCACGGACTCGTGGTCAACTCGTTCGGCTCGCAAGCCGCGCACGTCGTGGTCAACGGCGGTCGCGTGACAGCCCTCGTCGACGCCTCCGAGCCCGTTCCGCCGGCCGAGCGGCTCGTGGACGCGGCGGGCCGCGTCGTGATCCCCGGAGGCGTGGACGCCCACTGCCACGTGGCCCAGGTGACGGGCCGCTTTCGCACCCTCGACGACTACGCCGTGACCACGGCGGCCGCCCTGTGGGGCGGCACCACGACGATCCTCGATTTCGGCATCCCCCGCGACGCGAGCGAGACCCCGCTCGAGGCCGCGACGAACAAACTCGCGCTCGCCCGCGAGGCGCGCTGCGACGTCGCCCTCCACGGCTCCGTGGTCGCGTGGGACGAGACGGTCCCCGCGCAGCTCGAGGAGCTCGCCAGCCTCGGGATCCGGTCCGTCAAGCTGTACATGACGAACCGCGGCACCACCATGGCGGACGACGACACGGTGCTCAAAGTCATGCGCGAGATGGTCCGCCTGGACGGCCTCACGTACATCCACGCGGAGCATGACGCGATGATCGCGGACTGCACGCGGGAGCACGCGGACGCGGGCCAGATCGGCATCGAACACCTGCACGAGACGCGCCCCGAGCTCGCCGAAGAGGCCTCCGTGCGCGAGGTCCTCGCGATGGCCGAGTACACCGGAGCCCCGGCGTACTTCGTGCACCAGTCGACGCCGGGCGCGGTCGACCTCGTGGCAGAGGCCCGCGCCCGCGGCCTCGCGGTCCATTCCGAGACGTGCCCGCACTACCTCGTGCTCGACGACGGCGTCTATGCCTCGCGCTTCCCCGAGTGGTTCGCGTGCTGCCCGCCCATGCGGTCGCGCGAAACCGTCGCGGCCTTGCGCGAGCGCTTCGCGGAGGGCTCGGTGCACACGGTCTCGAGCGACCATTCGTGCTACGACCTCGCGCAGAAGCGCGAGCGCACCGACGACGTCCGGAACATGCCCCACGGGCTTCCCGGCGTCGAGACCCGCATGCCCGTCGCGTTCACGGCGCTGGCCGAGGCGTTGGGGGGTAACGCGTTGGCCTTCGGCTCGCCGGGCGCGGACGACGGCGGGTCCCCGGCCGCCGCGGCGGGCTCAGCCGGGGCTGGGCTGCTCGAGCGCTTCGTGGAGCTGTTCTCCGCGGCGCCCGCCCGGATCAATGGGCTGCCCGGCAAGGGCGTCATCGCCCCGGGCCACGACGCGGACCTCGTGGTCTTCGACCCTGCCGAGTCCCGGACCGTAGACGGGGGCGCGCTTCACATGGGAACGGACTTCTCGCCGTTCGACGGCCGTGAGCTGCGGGGCTGGCCGCAGGCCGTCGTCGCGGGGGGCCGCGTGGTGCTCGACGAGCACGGCTTTCACGATCCCGGCCCCGTGGGCCGGTTTGTGCCGCGCCTCGGCTATCGGGAGGCGGCACAGCAGGCCGCGGCCCAGAATCCGGATGGCCGGAGTTTCGCAGCGGTCGGCGTGCGCGCCGGCGGAGAGGGGGAGTGACCATGGTCCAGGCAGCCCGGCCAGTGCGGATCGGCATGATCGTGCCATCGTCGAACACGTGCCTCGAGCCCATGACGTATCGGATCCTCGGGGACCGCGAGGACGTGACGGTCCACTCGACACGGATCCCCGTGACCCGGATCGCGCTCGACTCCGGCTCGGACCGGCAGTTCGACGTCGAGGGCATGCGCGGTGCCGCAGAGCTGCTCGCGACGGCGAACGTCGATGTCATCGCGTGGAACGGCACGTCCGGCTCGTGGCTCGGTCCCCAGCACGACCGCGAGATCGTTGCGGAGATCACTGCGGCCACGGGCATTCCGGCCACGACGTCGACCCTCGCCTACCTCGACGCGTTCCGACAGTTCGGCACGGAGACCGTGGGACTCGTGACCCCGTACACCGCGGACGTGAACCTCGAGGTCGTGGCACGGTATGCCACGGAGGGCGTCCGTGTGACTGGCCACCGCGCCCTAGGCCTGAGCGACAACGAATCGTTCGCACGGGTCGGCGCGGAGGAACTGCTCCCGGGATCGCTCGAGCTCGCCGCCGAGCGGCCCGACGCGCTCGTGTACCTGTGCACGAATCTGTACGGCGCGCCGCTCGTGGCGGACGTCGAGGAGCGGACAGGGGTCGCCGCGCTCGATTCCGTCGCCGTGACGCTGTGGCGGTGCCTCCAGCTCGCGGGGGCGCCGCTGCTCGATCGGC
>NZ_JBKZWT010000118.1:0-10478 GCF_047759905.1 Sinomonas sp. G460-2
TCGTTCGGGACCGCGCTCACGGCCGGCATGAGCGGGACGGTCGTCAAGTGGCTCGCGCAGCCGGGCGCGGCAGTCGAGGCGGGGGCCGCCGTCGTCGTCCTCGAGGCGATGAAGATGGAGACGACCGTCCAAGCCCACCGCGCCGGGACGCTCGGCGAGCACGCCGCGGCGCCGGGCGATGCCGTCGCCTCCGGCGACGTCCTGACTACGATCTCGTAGCCCGGGCGGCGCCTCCGGCGCAGCTAGGGTTGTGCCATGACGTCAGAGGAGGTTCTCGCCGGGCTGCGCGCCGAGGCAGGCGAGACCAAGCACGCCGAGACGAGCTCGTGGGTCGCGGCGCAGCTCCGGCAACGGATCGCCGACGGCCAGCTCGCCCCCGGAGCGAAGCTCGCGGAAGAAGCCCTCCGCGAGGCCCTCGGCGTCTCCCGGAACACCCTCCGCGAGGCATTCGCGACGCTGTACGCCGAGCGCGTGGTGACGCGCATCCCCAACCGCGGCGTCTTCGTCTCGCACCCCACGGCGGACGACATCCGCGAGATCTACCGCGTCCGGCGGCTCGTCGAGCCAGCGTCGCTCCTGTGGTCTCCCGCGGCTCCGACCGAGCCTCTTGCGGCGATCGTGCGGGAGGCGCGGCAGGCCGCCGAGGCCGGGGACGTGCCGGCGATGGCGAACGCGAACCAGGAGTTCCACCGCGCGCTCGTCGCGCGGGCCGGCAGCGAGCGCCTCAACAGCTTCATGGAGCAGATCCTCGCCGAGATGCGCCTCGTCTTCGCGACGATGGGCTCCCACCCGCGCTTCCACGCGCCCTATGTCGAAGACAACGCGCGGATCGTCGAGCTCCTCGAGGCTGGCCGCCCGGCGGATGCTTCCGCTCTCATGGCCGATTACCTCGACCGGGCCGAACAGCAGCTCCTCGCCGCCGTCACGGGCTAAGCTCGCCGGCCGACGCCGCCGTAACGCACCCGAAATTCGCCTTAAACGAGATTGTTCAACAACACCCTTGCCTGATTGTTCAACAAAAGGTTATGCTCTAGGTCACACGCGCTTATGGCGCACCCCCCTTCGCAGACCGAACCCCCTTTCGGAACGGATAATCATGCTTGTACTCATCGGGGTACTTCTGGTGATCGTTGGCTTTGCGATCCGCTTGAACCCCCTCGTCGTCGTCACCGTCGCCGGGATCGTCACGGCGCTCCTGGGTGGCCTCAATCCCCTCCAGATCCTCGAGGCCTTCGGCACCGGCTTCGCGAGCAGCCGCTCGGTCACGATCTTCGTCGCGGTGCTCCCCGTGGTCGGCATCATCGAATACTTCGGGCTTCAGGAGCAGGCCAAGACCCTCATCGGGAAGCTCGCGAAGCTCACGGCCGGCCGCGTGCTCCTCGGCTACCTCGCCGTGCGGCAGCTGACCGCCGCCGTCGGCCTCAACAGCATCGGCGGGCACGCGCAGACCGTGCGCCCGCTCGTCTTCCCCATGGCCGAGGGCGCGGCGCTGCGCCGCTACGGCCACGTCCCGGAGCACATCAAGGAACGCATCAAGGGCCACTCGGCCGCGGCGGACAACGTGGGCGTCTTCTTCGGCGAGGACGTCTTCGTGGCCGTCGGCTCGATCCTGCTCATCACGACGTTCGTCGACACGACGTACCATCTCCACCTCGAGCCGCTCCAGCTCGCGCTCTGGGCCATCCCGTCGGCGATCGCGGCGTTCCTCATCCACGGCTTCCGGCTCCTGCGCCTCGACAGGGCGCTCGATAAGGAGTACCGCGAGTACGAAGCCTCCACCGAGAACGCCATGGCAGGAGAAGCCAAGTGATCAACGTCGAAGCCGTCTACTGGCTCATCGGAATCCTGTTCATCGCGTGGGCCGTCCTGATCGTGCGGGACGCGAACCACCCGCGCCGCTGGGGCAGCTCGGCCTTCTGGGGCCTCCTCGGCCTGTGCTTCTTCTACGGCACCTGGGTCCAGGCGGGAACCGCGCCGGGGTGGATCCTCGGCATCGCCGTGCTCGTCCTCGTGGCCCTCGCCGCCACCAAGCAGCTCGCGGACGGCAAGGCCAAGACCTCGACCGGCCCCCAGCGCGAGGCCTTCGCCGCCAAGTTCGGGAACAAGCTCTTCATCCCCGCGCTCACGCTCCCGATCGTCACGGTCATCCTCGTGCTGCTCGCGCCGGTTCTCGCGATCGGCGGGACCCCGATCCTCGACCCCAAGAACACGACCCTCGTGGCCCTCGCGATCGGAGCGATCGTGGCGGCCGCCGTGGCCCTTGCCATCCTCCGGCCCAAGCACGCGCTCACGCCCGTGTTCGAGAGCCGCCGCATCCTCGAGTCGATCGGCTGGGCGGCCCTGCTCCCCCAGATGCTCTCGACTCTCGGCATCCTCTTCACGAAGGCGGGCGTGGGCACGGCGGTCAGCACGCTCGTCACCGGGGTCATGCCGAAGGGCTCGCTCCTCGCGGCCGTCATCGTGTACTGCGTGGGCCTCTTCGTGTTCACGGTCCTCATGGGCAATGGCTTCGCGGCGTTCCCGATCATGACCGCCGCGATCGGCTGGCCCGTGCTCGTCCAACAGTTCCACGGGAACCCCGCGATCGTCTTCGCGATCGGCATGCTCGCGGGCTTCTGCGGCACGCTGTGCACGCCGATGGCCGCGAACTTCAACCTCGTGCCCTCGGCCCTGCTCGAAATGAAGAACAAGTACGGCGTCATCACGGCCCAGCTCGGCACGGCGTTCCCGCTGCTCGCCGTCAACACCGCCCTCATGTACTTCCTCGCCTTCTAGGAGAACCGTGGACTTCGATCTCATGCCCTCGGCCGCGGAGCACTGCGCCGCCGTCGTCCTCGACAACCTGGGCCGCGACTTCCCGCACTCGGCCCACCACACCCAGCGCTCCGCGAGCGACCGCGCGATCCCCGAAGAGCTGCACCCCGTGCGTCACGGCCTGCACACGAACTCGGCGTTCGGTGTCGCGCTCCTGCTCGACGCGTTCCGCGCGCTCGGCCGGACGGACGCCGCGGCGGCGTGCGAGTCCGCGGCCCGCGCGTGGTTCGGCGCGGACGCGGGCTGGGCCTCCGAATGGGAGCTCAGCGGGCAGGACTTCCTCTCCGCGGGTCTCAGCGAGGCCGACCTCATGCAGCGCGTGCTCGGCCCCGACGAGTTCGCGGCGTGGCTCGAGCGCTTCCTGCCAGGGCTCGGCGCGGAGTCGCGCATGCTTGCCGTCGTCGGCGTGACCGACGAGTCCGACGGGTACATGGTCCACCTTCACGGTCTCAACCTGAGCCGCGCGGGTCAGCTCTCGCGCGTGGTGCGGGCCCTGCGGAAGGCGGAATCGCCGTCGTCTGTCTCCTCAGCCGAGCCCGTGCTCGCCGCCGCGGTCGATCCGCTTCTCAAGGCGGGGCTCACGGCCCTCGAGAGCGGGGACTTCATGTCGACGCACTGGCTCGCGAGCTTCGCGTGGGACGCGCTCGAGTCCCGGAGCGCGCTCGAGTTCGCCTGAGCCACGTCCTCGAGCTCGCTGAACGTCCCTTCCTGCCCATCTAGGTGCGGCCGACACCCGCGGAGGCCTGAAACCGTCAGGCGGACGGCGCCGTCATGGGCCGCACGCCACCGCAAAGTGGGCAGGAAGGGACGCGTTCTCACGGCGAGGGCTGCACCACCATCGCCGAGCCGCCGCCGCGCCGCGTCGGTTCGGCCGCAGCGAGCGTCCGCCCGTCCGGCAGGAACTCGATCGCGGTCTCGGCCCCGATCTCCGCGGCCGAGGTGAACGCGTCGCCGGACGGCTGGAACACATGCCCGTACGGCGTCAGCTGGCTCCCGTACTTCGCGATGAAGTCCGGTTCCGCCGTGACCTTCGCCGTGTTGCGCTGCGAGGCGCGCGGCGCGGCGATCGCCTCGGGTGTCGTCATGCCGCGGTCGATCCGGTTGAAGATCGTCTGGAGCACGGTCGTGATAATCGTCGAGCCGCCCGGCGAGCCGAGCGCGAGGAACGGTTTGCCGTCCTGGAGCATGATCGTCGGCGAGATCGACGAGCGCGGGCGCTTGCCCGGGTCGATCCGGTTCGGGTCCGTGGGGCTGTACACGGCCGAGAAGTCCGTGAGCTCGTTGTTGAGGATGAACCCACGCCCCGGAACGACCATCCCGGAACCGCCCGTCTGCTCGATGGTGAGCGTGTACTCGACCACGTTGCCCCACCGGTCGGTGACCGTCATGTTCGTCGTCGAGATGTTCTCGGTGTCCTTCTCCGCCGCGGGCGCCGCGGCCATCGGGCACACGCCGTTGTAGTTCGTCACGTCGCCGGGCGCCACGGGCTTGGTCGCCGCGTGCGTGGGATCGATCGAGCACGAGCGCTGCTTGCCGAAGAGCGGGTCGAGGAGGGCCTTCGTCGGGACGTTGACAAAGCCTGGGTCTCCCACGTACTTGCCTCGGTCGGCGAACGCGAGCGCGCTCGCCTCGAGGTAGTGGTGCAGCGCGTCGGCGTCGTTCATGCCGGCGAGGTTGAACTGGTCAAGGATGTTGAGCGACTCGCCGACGGTCGTGCCGCCGCTGCTCGCGGGAGCCATGCCGTAGACGTCGTAGCCGCGGTAGTTCACGTGCGTCGGGTCACGGTCGATCGTCGAGTAGTTCGCGAGGTCCGCGGCCGTCATGCTGCCACGCGGCACGGGCAGCGTAGTGGTCGGAGACTTCGGCGGGTTCTGCACCGTGTTCGCGATCTCGTCCGCGAGCGGTCCCGAGTAGAACGCCTGGATGCCGCCCTTCGCGAGCATCCGGTACGTCGCGGCGAGGTCATGGTTCTGGAAGATCGAGCCGACCTGCGGCGCGTCGCCGCCCGGCAGGAAGAGGCTCGCGGTCGAGGGGAAGGCCGCGAAGCGGGCCTTGTTGTCGAGGGTCTGCTGGCGGAACGTCGGGTCCACCACGAAGCCGCGGTCCGCGACCTTGATCGCGGGTTTGAGGGCCTCGCCAAAGCTGACGGTCCCCCAGCGGTCCAGGGCCCGCTGCCACGTCGCGGCGGTCCCCGGCACGCCCACGGAGACGCCGCTCGTCACGAGCTGGGGAGTGAAGTTGTACGGCTTCCCGGTCGCGGGATCGATGAACGCGTCGTGCCGCATCGCCGCGGGAGCGGTCTCGCGGCCGTCGATGGTCTGTACCGTGCGGGTCTTGGCGTCGTAGAACGTGAAGAAGCCGCCGCCCCCGATTCCCGAGCTGTAGGGCTCGGTCACGCCGAGGGTCGCGGCGGCGGCCACCGCGGCGTCAACGGCGTTTCCGCCGTTGCGGAGCACCTCAAGCCCCGCGGCCGAGGCCTCGGGATCCACGGTGCTGATGGCGCCGCCGTAGCCGACGGCGGTGGGGGTCTTCTCGGTCTGCCGCGGGTCCGCGGAGGCCGGGCTCGCGACCAACGCACTCGAAACGCCGAGCGCTAGGGTCGCCGCGACGGCGGCGAGTTGATGTCTGAATGTGCTCACAGGTCCCTCCCGATACAAGGCAAAGCAGGCTGACAGGGTGTGACCCAAGCTACTTTGCCGCCATCTGGGGAGTCAGCCCTCCGAGCAATCGAGTTTCTGATGCCCCGAGGGGTGAACCGGGAGTCGAGGCTGTTCGTTCTTCCTCGGGGAGAGCCACGAGGAGGCACAGGATGTCCGGGCTGGACAGCATCGCCGTGACGACGCTCAGCGGGCGCCGCACGACGTTCGGCGAGTGGGCCGGCGGCGTCCGGCTCGTGGTCAACGTCGCGAGCCGCTGCGGCCTCGCGCCTCAATACGAGCAGCTCGAGGAGCTCCAAAAGCGGTACGAGGGGCGAGGCTTCACGGTGCTAGCGTTCCCGAGCAATCAGTTCCTCCAGGAGTACCGGGACACCGAGAAGATCGCGGAGTACTGCACCGCGACGTGGGGCGTCACGTTTCCCGTCATGGACAAGGTGCGCGTCAACGGCCGCTCCGCGCATCCGCTCTACCAGGAGCTCGTCAAGACCCCGGACGGCGAGGGCAAGGCGGGGCGGATCACGTGGAACTTCGAGAAGTTCCTCGTCCTCCCCGACGGCACGGTCCACCGGTTCCGGCCGCGCGTCCTCCCCGACGACCCCGCGATCGTCGCGCTCCTCGAGGCGGGCCTCCCGCGCGAGCCGCGAGCCTAGCCGCTGGGCCGCGTCCCTTCCTGCTCATCTTCGGGCCGCCGACGCCCCGCCCGTGAGCTGAAATCCGCAGCGGACGCCTCCGGCGTGCTCCCACGCGAGTCCCAAAGTGGGCAGGAAGGAACGCCACTCGTCCTCGGATGTCCACGAGCACCATGCCCCCGGTGCCGCGCTCGACCGCGTCGTGCGCGGCGCCTAGCCTCAGCTCTGCCGGCGCAGGAGCGGCAGGATGCGCCGGAGCGCGAAGGCACCGACCCCGCGGCGCGTGAGGCGTGCCGTCTGCGACTCGGCGGCGCGGATGGCGGCGGTCGCGTACTCCGTCATCTCGGACTCGTAGGCATCGATCGCGGCGGGGACCTGCTCAGGCGCGTCCGCTGGGACGACGGCGAGACGGGCGGCGAGCGCCTGGGCGCTCCGTAGGGCGGTGTTCCCGCCGTGCGCGCCGAGCGGTGGCATGGGGTGGATCGCGTCGCCGATCGCGGTCGCATGGGTGATCGCGCGCTGCCCGCCAGGGCGGCCCGCCGAGAAGCGGCTGAACAGCGTGTCGGCGATGCGGGAGCTCGCGACGAAGCCCCGAAGCACGGGCGACGCGCCGACCGTGAGGTCGCGCGCCCTGCGGAGCAGCTCCTCGGGACCCTGATCGCGGAGCACGTCCGTCTCGGCGGGGTCGGGGATGAGTCCCCACATGACGTAGTCGCCGAGGGCGTCCAGGCCTGGGGGCACGGCGTCGGCGGGCAGGATCCCGGCCGGAGCCTGCGTGAACCGCATCGCGGTCGCGAAGAACGCGAGCCCGGGCTTCGGGAGCATGGCGAGGATGCCGCTGTCGTGCAGGTGGTCTGGCAGGAGAACCGTCCCATCGGCCCGGAGCGGGGCGCGGCCGTAGATTCCGCCCACGCCGAGCTGCTGAGGGGCCGCACCGGGGTAGACCGCCGGGCGCAGCCTCGAGCCGATGCCGTCGGCCACGACCACGAGGTCGAACTCCCTCATCCGGTCACCTCGATCCCCCGGCCGGTCAATGCCGATCCGGCTGCCTCCCGGAGTGCCCTCGATCGACGTGACGTCTGTCGACCAATGGACCTTGTCCTCGAGCCCGAAGAGCAGCACGGCGCGGAGCACCTCGCGATCGACCTGCCGTTCGGCATCGACGGTGGCGTCGAAGTCGACCACGACGGCGTCGCGGAGGCGCTCGTCCGTGATGCGGAAGTGACCGCCGGGCGGCCCGCTCGTCGCGTCGACCATGGCGTAGAGCTCGGCCGGGAGGCACGCGCGGAGGGCCGCGAAGCCGTGCTCGTCCACCGTGATCCGGAAGCCCTGGCGGCGGACGTAGGGCGAGGCGTCCCGCTCGAACACCTCGACGTCGGCGCCCCGGCGGGCGAGGCCATGGGCCAGGGTGAGGCCGCCGAGCCCCGCGCCGATGATTCCAACTTTCATTGTGATCTTCCTCCGTAATTAGTCCGGAATCCGGATGATCCGATATTCGGAAGATATCACGCTAGACTGGCGCCGTGAAGGATCTCTTGGAACAGCTCACGCGCGCGCAGCAGCACCACCTCGTGGACCAGGTCATGGAAAACGAGGCGATCGCGCGGGAATTCGGCGTGAGCCTCGCCGAGCTGCAGCTACTCCACCTGCTCGTGCTCCGACCCGACATCGTCGCGGCGCAGCAGGTGGTCAAGGTGACGGCACTCCCCTCGAGCACCGTCTCGGACATGCTCGAGCGCCTCGAACGGCTCGGCTTCGTGGAGCGCCAGCGCGACCCGAAGGACCGCCGCAGGTGGGTGATCACCCTGACGGAGCAGTGCCAGCACATCGCCCAGCGCTACACGACGAGCGAGATGGGCCGGCGCATGAACGTCGCCGTCGACGAGATGACCCCAGACGAGATCGAGACCGTGCTGCGCTACTTCACGCGACTCATCGCGTGACGCAACGCGGCACGGCTTCGATCTCTGGGAGGACCTGCAACCGAAAGAACAGCGGCGGGGGTCAGTCCTGGAAGTACTCGATCCGCGCGCCGATCGAGTTGAGCCGCTCCGCGAGGTCCTGGTAGCCGCGCTCGATCACGTAGATGTTCCGCAGCTCGCTCGTGCCGCGAGCCGCGAGCATCGCGAGCAGGATGCACGCCGCGGGGCGGAGCGCCGGCGGGCAGCCCACCTCTGCGGCGCGCCACTTCGTGGGGCCGTTGACGTAGATGCGGTGCGGGTCGAGGAGCTGGATCTGCGCGCCGAGCCGGTTGAGCTCCGTGAGGTAGATGGCGCGATTCTCGTAGACCCAGTCGTGGATGAGGGTCTGGCCGGTCGCGTTGCCCGCGATCACCGCGAAGAACGGCAGGTTGTCGATGTTGAGGCCAGGGAACGGCATGGGATGGATCTTGTCCGCCGGGGCGTGCAGCTCGGACGGGAGCGTTGTGACATCGACGAGCCGGGTCCGGCCGTTGCGCGCAACGTACTCGCCCGAGATCTCAAGGTCCTGGCCCATCTGCACGAGCGTCGCGAGCTCGATCTCCATGAACTCGATCGGCACGCGTCGCACGGTCACCTGCGAATTCGTCACGATCGCGGCGGTGATGAGGCTCATGGCCTCGATGGGGTCCTCCGAAGGGCAGTACTCGATGTCCTGCTCGATTCGTGCCCGTCCACGGATGCGCAGCGTCGTGGTGCCGACGCCCTCGATCTCGACGCCGAGGCTCTGGAGGTAGAAGCACAGGTCCTGGACCATGTAGTTCGGCGACGCGTTGCGGATCACGGTGAGGCCCTCGCGGTGCGCGGCGGCCATGATCGCATTCTCGGTCACGGTGTCGCCGCGCTCGGTAAGGACGAACGTGCGGTCGTCGCGGTCGGCCTCGGGGGCCCGCACGGAGTAGAAGCCGTTGGACGCCTCGACCGCGAGCCCGAAGGTCCGGAGCGCCTGCATGTGCGGCTCGACGGTTCGGGTACCGAGGTCGCAGCCGCCCGCGTACGGGAGCTTGTATTCGCTGCGCTCGTCGAGGAGCGGGCCTAGCAGCATGATGACGCTGCGCGTGCGCCGGGCCGCCTCGACGTCCATGGCCTCGAGGTCGAGGACGGCAGGTCGGCGGATCTGGAGGTCGCGTGGCTGCTCGCCGAGCGCGCCCGGGAGCCACGTGCACTCGACACCGATCGAGGTCAGGACCTCGACGATCCGGTTGACCTCCTCGATGCGAGCGAGGTTGCGCAGCGTCGTGGTGCCGCGGTTGATGAGGCTCGCGCACAGGAGCGCGACGCCGGCGTTCTTGGACGTGTTGACGTCGACGGCTCCGGAGAGGCGGCGCCCGCCCTCGACCCGGAGGTGGGTCATCTTGGACGGGCCGATATTGAGGATGCGCTGGCCGAGGATGTCCTCGATGCGCTGGAGCATCTTGAGGCTCAGGTTCTGCTTGCCCTGCTCCATCCGCGCAATGGCGCTTTGACTTGTGCCCAGTTCGGCAGCCAGCTGCCCCTGCGTCCAGCCCCTGTCGCTGCGCACTTCGCGCAGAATCGCCCCGACGGTCTCAGCAGTCTGTTGTGCCATGCGGCCAAAATATCACAGATGCGATAGTTGGCCGCAAATCGACACGATTTCGAGACAATTGGCGGTCTAGACCGCCCGGTAACACATTTCCATGAGATAACGCAAGGGTTTAGGGTTCGTTGACCACCGAGAGGACGTTACCCGCAGGATCCTTGAACCAAGCAATCCCGTTGCCCGCGGGTCCATTCGGATCGCGGAGGATTCCGTTCTCGTCGAGGGGCATCTGCTCGCTGCTCGGGTAGTGATCCGTCCGGATCCCGAGCTCGTGGAGCGAGGCCACGGCGTCGTCGACGCTCGGCACCACGAGGTTGAGCACCGTGTGGGTCGCCGGGACGTGGTCCGGCTTCGGGTAGACGAACACCTGAGCCCCGCCGGGAAGCGTGAGCCGCAGTCCGCCCATGATGTCCTCCGCTGTCAGGCCCAAGGTCCCGACGTAGAAGTCCCTCGCCTTCTCGACGTCGTCGACGCTGAAGCTCGAGAACGATCCAGTGATTTCAACCATCATGGCTCCTTCGCTTGTGGTCATGCCGGGGCTCCCCCGCGGAAAGGATTCCACCCCGCGGGGCCAAGCGCCAGAGGCGACATCGACGGATCAGGGTGGGTTGCGCCGTCGTCCGTCCCGTTGCGCCGTCACGTCAGCGGGGCGCCCACCTCCCCACCGACTCCCAACCCTCGAAGGCTCGGGCCGGGTTCCTCGTCGGTGTGGGCCCAGCGGATCTGACGGCGCAACGAGAGGGGGCTACCCCCACACGACGTTCCACGTCCCGAGCACGACGGCGGCCCCCACCGCGAGCGCCGCGATGCCCACCCCCGCGGCGATCACCCACGCGTC
>NZ_JBKZWT010000119.1:0-10452 GCF_047759905.1 Sinomonas sp. G460-2
GTGCGCCGCGTCGTAGCCGACGGCGATGCGCGCGCCGAGCGCGGCGAGGTCGCGCATGACGGGAAGGTCCTTCGCGTCGGAGCCGCTCACGGGTACCCCGCGGGCCACCATGACGCGGGCCACGGCGGACATGCCCACCCCGCCGACTCCGACGAAGTGCACGCGCCCCAACTGGGCGAGCGCCTCCCCGAGCCGCTGTGTCTCCTGTCCCGTCACGCGCTCACCGCCTCCATGACCATCGCCGCCATCGCATCGTCAGCATCCCGCACCCCGAGTGCCTCGGCCTTCCGGGACATCGCCGCGAGGCGCCCCGGGTCAGCGACGAGCGGGAGAACCTCGCGCGCGAGCCATCCCGCCGTGAAGTCCGCGTCCCGCACGAGCAGGGCGGCACCGGCCTCGACGAGACCCCGCGCGTTGAGCGCCTGCTCGCCATTGCCGATCGGCAGCGGGACGAACACCGCGGGAACCCCCGCCGCTGCCACCTCGCACACCGTGCCTGCGCCGGCGCGGCAGACCAAGAGGTCCGCGGCCGCGTAGGCCATCTCCATGCCGTCGACGTACTCGACCTGATGGTAGCCGTCCGCGGCGAGGGGCACGCCGTCGTTCGCCGTCACCGCCTTGCCTCGACCCGTGATGTGAAGGGTCTGGACCCCGGCCGCGGCCAGCGCGGGGAGCGACGCCGCGAGCGCGCGGTTGATGCTCAGGGCCCCGGACGAGCCGCCCGTCACGACGAGCGTGGGCAGGTCCGGCTCGAGGCCGAGCGCACTGCGGGCGCCGCCGCGCGCGGCGTTCCGGTCCAGGCCGGAGACCTCCCGCCGCATGGGCATCCCCACGAGGCGGGCATGCCGCAGCTTCGTCTCCGCGAACGCCTTGCCGACCCGCTCCGTGAACAGTGCGCCCACGCGATTGGCAAGACCGGCCCGCGTATTGGCCTCATGGATGACGATGGGTGTGCCGCGGCGCCGCGCCGCGAGGTACATGGGGGTGCACACGTAACCGCCAACCCCAACGAGCACGTCCGCGTGGGCCTGCTCGAGCACACGCTCGGCCTGCCGGACGGCGTTCGCGAGCCGACCCGGCAGTCGGAGGAGATCCGGCGTTGGCCGGCGCGGAAGCGGGACGCGGTCGATGGTCGCGAGTTCGAACCCGGCCTCGGGCACGAGCCGCGTCTCCATTCCCGATTCGGTGCCGACAGCGAGGATCCGAGCGTCGGGGCTGCGCCGCGCGACAGCGCGCGCGATCGCGAGCAGCGGGCTGATATGCCCTGCGGTTCCCCCGCCAGCGAGGACGACAGACGGGCCTGAGAGGGGCGGGCGCGCAGTGGGCCCGGTGGGGTCCTGAGGGGGCATTGCTAGGTGGTGGCCTTCCGCTTCGTCGGCTTCTTCGGGGTGGCGCGCTTCGCCTTCTTCACGGTCCCCTTCGTGCGCGCGGCGCGGCCTGGCCGCATCTCTTCGCGAGCCAGAGACAACACTACGCCGACCGCACACAGGCAACTGACGAGCGCGGAACCGCCCGAGGAAATGAACGGCAGCGGCACGCCGATGACGGGCATGAGCCCCGTGACCATCGCCATATTGAGCGCCGCCTGGCCGAGAAGCCACGCCATGATCGTGCCGGCGAGGATGCGCGGGAAGAGCTCCTTCTGGCGGACCACGACGCGGAAGATCGCCACGGCGAGCACGGCGAAGAGCGCGAGCACGAGGAGGGTCCCGAAGAGGCCGAGCTCCTCGCCGAGCACGGAGAAGATGAAGTCGTTCTGCGCCTCAGGGATCCAGTTGTACTTCTGCCGGCTCTGCCCGAGCCCAACGCCCAGCCAGCCGCCCGAGGCAAGCCCCTGGAGGCCATTCTGGACCTGGTAGCCGAAGTCGGCGCCGTCCTGCGTGCACGTCGAGTTGCTCTGGCCGAGCCACTCATAGATGCGGCACATGCGGTTGGCGCTCGTGACGGCGAAGGCGATCGCGCCGGCAGCCATGACGGCGCCGCTGATCGCGAAGATCTTCGACGGAATGCCGCCAAAGAACAAGGCCGCCGCGACCACGAGCAGGATCACGAGCGTGGTCCCGAGGTCGTGGCCCCAGATGACGAGCCCGGCAACCCCGAGACCCACCGGCACTACGGGCACGAGAGCATGGCCCCAGCGCCCCAGCAGGTCTGCCTTCTTGTTGAGGATCGTGGCCATCCAGAGCGCGAGGAAGAGCTTCGCGAACTCCGAGGGCTGCAGGCTGAAGCCCGCGACGTCGATCCAGTTCCGGTTGCCCAGCACGCGCTTGCCGATGAGCTGCACGAGGACGAGCAGCACGACGGTTGCGCCGATGCCGGGCCATGCGAGCCGTTTGAGCCAGCGGACATTGATGCGCGAGATGATGAACATCCCGACGACGCCGACCGCCCCGAAGAGGGCCTGCTTGAGCGCGGCCGTGTAGGGGCTGTCGCCGAGCGAGATGCTCTCGACGCTCGACGCGGAGAGCACCATCATGATGCCGATCGCGGTGAGCGCGAGCGTCGAGCCGAGGATGAGGTAGTAGCCGGCACCGGCGCCGAGCGGGCCCGGGCCCTCGAGCCGCCGCCACAGCTTCTGCGCGGCCGGGGCGGGGCGCTCCTGCTGCGCTGTGGCCATGCTCTTACTCCTTGCTCGGTGCCTGCCTCTCGACGAGCCGACGGACCGCGTCGATGAAGGCGTCCCCGCGCTGGGCGTAGGACACGAACTGGTCCATCGACGCCGCCGCCGGCGCCATGAGCACGGTATCCCCGGACGCCGCAGCGCTGGCCGCGCGCGCGACGGCCGCCTCCATGATCGACGCCCCGTCCGGCCGGTCTTCTCCAGTCTCGCCCGGCTCCACGGGGATCACCGGGACATTCGGCGCGTGTCGCGCGAGAGCACTCGCGAGCTCGCTGCTGTCGACCCCGATGAGCACCACCGCCTTGAGCCTCGACGCGTTCCGCGAGACGAGCTCGTCGTACGTCACGCCCTTCGAGAGCCCGCCCGCGATCCAGACAACGGATGAGAACGCCGCGAGCGAGGCGCTTGCGGCGTGCGGGTTGGTCGCCTTCGAGTCGTTGACCCAGACGACGCCGCCGACCGTCGCCACGGGCTGGATGCGGTGGTCGCCCGGGAGGAAGCGGCGGAGGCCCTCGCGCACGGCGATCGGCTCGACACCGTACGCGCGGACGAGCGCCGCGGCCGCGAGGGCGTTCGCGACCGTGTGCCGGGGCGCAATCGAGCCGAGGTCCTGCACGGCCGCGAGCTCCGCCGCGTGGTCGCGGCGCTCGGGGATGAACGCCCGGTCCACGAGAAGCCCCTCCACAACCCCGAGCATGCTCAGGCCAGGAACCCCGGTCGAGAACCCGATCGCCCGGCACCCCTCGACGACGTCGGCCTCCTCGACCATGCGCTCGGTCTCGATCTGCTCGGCGTTGTAGACGGCCGCCTTCTGGGTGTTGCGGTAGATCTTCGCCTTGTCCGCGAGGTAGCTCTGGTACGAGCCGTGCCAGTCCACGTGGTCCTCGGCGACGTTGAGCACCACGGACGCGACCGGAGACAGGGATTCGGCCCAGTGCAGCTGGAAGCTCGAGAGCTCGACCACGAAGACGTCGTACTCGACCGGCTCGCGGATCGCGTCGAGGATCGGCTTGCCGACGTTGCCGACCGCTATCGCCTTGAGCCCCGCGGCTTGGAGCATCGACTCGGCCATGCCGACGGTCGTCGTCTTGCCGTTCGTGCCCGTGACCGCGAGCCAGTCGGCGGTCTTCTTGCCGCGACGGCCGCGCACGCGCCACGCGAGCTCGACGTCGCCCCAGACGGGGATGTGCTTCCGGGAGGCCGCCGCGAGGACCGCCTGGTCGGGACGCCACCCGGGTGAGGTGACGACGAGGTCCGGCAAGCCGCCGTCGACCGTCGGAAGGGACTGGACCGCCGTAGGCCCGAGCAGCACCTCGACTGCCCCGACGATGCGCAACGTCTCAGCTTGGGCCCTAGTCCGCTCCGTCTCGGACCCGTCGACGACGACGACACTCGCCCCGAGCTCGATGAGCGTGTCCGCCGCGGCGAAGCCCGCCACGCCGATCCCGGTCACGACGACCCGAAGTCCGGACCAGTCGGCATCCCACGACGTCAGGGACGCGAGCCTTCCCGCACTGTCACTCACAGCCCAGCCACCCACTCCGCATAAAAAATCGCGAGCGCCACCGCAACGAAAAGCCCCGCGAGGATCCAGAATCTGACGACGACCGTCACCTCGGCCCAGCCCTTGAGCTCGAAGTGATGTTGCAAGGGTGCCATCTTGAACAGACGTTTACCCTTCGTGAGCTTGAAGAAGCCCACCTGGAGAATCACGGACAGCGTGATGATCACGAACAGCCCGCCCATGACGCCGAGCAGGAGCTCGGTTCGCGTGAGGATCGCGAAGCCCGCAATGGCCGCGCCGATCGCGAGGGAGCCCGTGTCACCCATGAAGATCTTGGCCGGCGAGGTGTTCCACCACAGGAACCCGACGAGCGCGGCGCTCATGATCGCCGCGAGAAGGGCAAGGTCGAGCGGATCGCGGACCTCGTAGCAGACAGAGCCGGGGACGCGTGCGGAGCCGCAGCGTTGGTTGCTCTGCCAGATGCCCATGAGCGTATACGCACCGAACACCATGATCGACGCGCCTGCCGCGAGGCCATCGAGGCCGTCGGTGAGATTCACGCCGTTGCTCGCCGCCGTGACGAGGAAGTTCGCCCAGATGACGAACAGGATCGCCCCGATGACCGTCCCGGCGAACGCGAGGTTGAGCCACGGGATGTCGCGGAGGAACGAGATCGTCGCCGAGGCCGGGGTCCGGCCGGCCGCGTCGGGGAACTGCAGCACGAGCAGGGAGAAGATGATCCCGACCGCCCCCTGCCCGATGAGCTTCGCGCGGGCGCTCAGCCCGAGGCTGCGTTGCTTCGAGATCTTGATGAAGTCGTCGAGGAACCCGACGAGCCCCATGCCGACCATGAGGAAGAGCAAGAGCATCGCGGACATCGTGGGGCCGCCGGTGCTCGGATGCATGAGCCACACGATGAGGTGGGCCAAGAAATAGGCGAGCACCGTTGCGAGGACGAAGACCGTGCCGCCCATGGTCGGCGTGCCGCGCTTCGTGTGGTGGCTCGTCGGACCGTCGTCTCGGATGAACTGGCCGTAGCCCTTGTGCACGAGCAGTCGGATAAACAGCGGGGTTCCGACGAACGCGAGTACGAGGGCGAGCGCCGCCCCGATCAGCAGTGCGATCACGTGAGCTCCGTTCCCGCGGTGTCAATGGACTGAGCCCGCGCGGCCCATGCTATCCGATCGCCGAGGTGCCGGAGGCCGACCCCGTTGGACGACTTGACGAGCACGAGGTCGCCAGGGGCGAGCTCGCGTTCGAGCAGTTCAAAGGCCTCATCAACGTTCTCGACGAACGAGCACTCGTTGCCCCACGAGCCCTCGTTGACCGCTGAAACGTACAGCGGGCGTGCCTCGCGGCCCACGACCACGAGACGGTCGATGTTGAGCCGGACCACGAGCGTACCGACGGCCGTGTGCGCCGAGATGGACTCATCCCCGAGCTCGAGCATCGCGCCGAGCACGGCCCACGTCCTGCGCCCGCGGCCCAGGACCGCCAAGGCCTGGAGGGCGGCCCGCATCGACTCCGGATTCGCGTTGTAGGCGTCGTTGATCACGGTCACGCCGTCGGGACGATCGGTGCGCTCCATGCGCCACCGGCTCGCGGGTCCCTGCGACGAGAGCGAGGCCGCGATCGTCTCCGCGGAGACGCCCGCCGCGTGCGCCGCGGCCGCAGCAGCCAGGAGGTTCCCCGTGTGGTGGGCACCGATGAGCCGGCTCTGCACCGGAAGGGGCTCGCCGCCGTCGATCTGAAGCCCGAAGGCGGGGCAGCCGTCTTCCGTGGTGCGGGCGTCGACGGCCGCTACGACCGTTCCGCGGGCCGCGTGAGCGTCTGCCGCCTCGGGGAAGGTGGTGAAGAAGGCCTTGCGGGCCCGGGTGCGGGGCTCCATCGCGCGGACGCGCGGGTCGTCGAGGTTGATGACGGCGGTCCCCTCCGGCGCGAGCGCCTCGACGAGCTCGCCCTTGGCCTTCGCGATGTTCTCGACGCCGCCGAACTCGCCCGCGTGAGCGGTTCCGACGGCGAGCACAACGCCGATGTCTGGAGCCACGAGGCCGGCGAGGTACTGGATGTGGCCGATCCCGGTCGCGCCCATCTCGATCACGAGGTAGCGCGTCGACTCGTCGGCCGTGAAGACCGTGAGCGGGACACCGACCTCGCCGTTGTACGAGCCCTGGGGAGCGATCGTGGAGGCTGGGGTGGCGGATCCCTCGGGCGTCGACCGGAAGATCCCGGCGAGGAGGTCCTTCGTGGTCGTCTTGCCCGCGGAGCCCGTGATGCCCACGACCGTGAAGGCTTCGCCGCGCGCGGACCTAGCCTCGCGGATGCGCCGCACGGCTTCCTTCGCGAGCTCGCCCATGGCGAGCACGGCGTCCGGCACGACGACCGCCGGGTAGACGCTCCCGCCGTCGTCCGTGACCTCACGCTCGCAGAGCGCGAGGATGGCGCCGGCAGCGAAGGCCGCGCCGACGAAGCTGTGCCCGTCCGCATGCTCGCCTGGTTTGGCGACGTACAGGGATCCCGCGCGGGCCTCCCGCGAATCCGTGGTGACGTGGCTTGGGGTGAGGCGTGGATCGCCCGTGAGGCGGCCGCCCGTGATGCGGGCGATCTCCTCGGCGTTGAACTCAATCATCGGTTGTGGACTCTATCTGCTCGGCCCCCACTGTGCGGAATCCGCGCGCGTCGAGGGCTGCCCGGAGTTCGACCCTGTCGTCGAGGTCGAGATTGACCCCCTGAACCTCCTGGAACACCTCGTGTCCGCGGCCGGCCACGAGGATCACGTCCCCGGACCCTGCGAGCTCGACTGCACGGCGGATGGCGGCCGCGCGCGGCGCCACCTCCTCGACGATGCGGCCCAAACCGGCCGCGTCGTTCTCGGCGCGGGCGCCGCCCACGACGTCGGCGCGGATGGCTGTGGGGTCCTCGTCGTGCGGATCGTCGTCGGTCACGACGACGACGTCCGCACCGCGGACGGCGACCGCGCCCATGATGGGCCGCTTGCCCTGATCTCGCTGCCCGGTCGCGCCGAAAACCACGACGACGCGCCCGGCACCTTCGGGTGGGCGCACCGCCTCGAGCGCACGCTCGAGGGCGTCGGGGTTGTGCGCGAAGTCGACGACGGCGGCCGGCTCCGTCCCCACGAGCTGCATGCGCCCGGGGACCTCGACGCTGAACGGCTCGGCGACGTCCGCGGCGCGTTGGATCTCCTCAAGAGAGGCGCCCGCCGCGTGGACCATGAGCGCCGCGAGGGCCGCGTTGGCCACGTTGAACTGCCCGGGGAGGCCCGTCCGGAGGTGCAACGACCGGCCGTTCGGCCCCTCAAGCTCGAATGCCGTGCCCAAGCCATCCCGCTCGCTCGAGGCGAGGAACCAGTCGGCCCTCTCCCCCGCGACGGACAGCGTCGTCACGGGGATCGCAGCCTGCTCCGCGAGCCGCCGGCCCCACGCGTCGTCGACCATGACGACGCCGCGGGCCGCGCGCTCGGGCGTGAAGAGCTTCGCCTTCGCGGAGAAGTACTCGTCCATGGTCTCGTGCAGGTCGAGGTGATCCTGGGTGAGGTTCGTGAATCCCGCGACGTCGTAGCGAACGCCGTCCACACGGCGGTACTCGATCGCGTGCGAGGAGACCTCCATGGAGGCCGCCGTGAGGCCGCGCTCGCGCATGAGGGCAAGGAGCGCATGGACGTCCGTGGACTCGGGGGTCGTGAGGCGGCTCGGAATGGCTTCGCCGCCCGCGAGGATCTCGATGGTGCCGATGAGCCCCGTGCGGTGGCCGAGCGCGCCGAGGAGGGCGTTCGCGAAGTACGTCGTGGTGGTCTTGCCGTTCGTCCCGGTCACGCCGAGCAGGAGGGGGCGCGCGGCGTCCTCGGGCTGGCTGGCGAACACGAACGCCGCCACGGGGCCGACCGCCGCGCGCGCATCGTCGACGACGAGGACGGGGACGCCCGCGACGGCGTCGTCGAGAGCCGTGAGCCTCGCGCCCGCCTCATCCGTCACGACCGCGACGGCACCGTTCTCGAGGGCCTGCGCCGCGAACGACGCCCCGTGGCGACCGGTGCCCGGCACCGCGACGTACAGGTCGCCCGGCTCCACGGAGCGCGAATCGAGCGCCACGCCCGTCACGAGCGTGTCGCCGGCAGCCTCGCGGGGAAGCCCGAGCAGCCCGGCCACGTCAGAGAGTGGCACGGGCCGGGTGTGCAGTGGACGGAAGGGGGACCCGGCCGGCGCGCCCTTGTGGGGCGCGGGCGCGGGGTCCGTGGGACTCTCGTGCTCGCTCACAATCACCTTCATCGCTTTCGACAGGTTCCAACTCTAGCCGCTTGCCGCACGGGCCTGCGGGTCGGATCGGGGCACCCGACAGGGCGCGGTGGCGCGCGCCGCAGCCACCGGAACGCACCTCCAGCGGGCCGGCACTACTGGGCGTACTGCGGGAGCGCGGCGGGCGTGCCGGTGGACGGCGGCACGTTGTACAGGCGCAACGTCTGCGACATGACGGAACGGAACACGTCCGCGTTGCCGATGCCGAAGATGTCCCCCTTGGGCCGCTGGATCACGACCGCGACGATGAACCGGGGGTTCTCCATGGGGGCCATGCCGATGAGCGACGACGTCACGCCGTCGTAGCCCGGCACGCCGTCCTCGCGGGGCGCCTCCGAGGTTCCCGTCTTCGCGCCCACGCGGTAGCCGTCGATGCCGGCGGGCTTGACCTCGCCCTTGGTCACGTCGCTCTCGAGCATGTCCTTGACCTGTTGCGCCGTCTCCTTGCTGATCACCTGGTTCGAAGGCTGCGTGGCCGCCTTGTGCTCGGCGCCGTTCGCGCCGACGTAACCGTCGACGAGCCGCGGTTGGACAAGGAGCCCGTTGTTCGCGACCGCCTGGTAGGCGCGCACCGTCTGGAGGGTCGACTGTGTGAGGCCTTGGCCGAAGAGCACGGTGTTCTGCTGGCGGCCGTCCCACTTGTCGGGCGTCGCGAGGATGCCGTTCGCCTCCCCGGGCAGCCCGACGTCCGGTGCCTTGCCGATCCCGAACTTCGTGAGCCAGTCGTAGCGGTCCTGCTTGCTGAGCGCCTGCCCGGCCAGCACTGTTCCTGTGTTCATCGAATAGCCGAGGATGCCCGCAAGCGTCCGCTTCTCGGTCCCGTGCGTGAACGCATCCGCGAAGGTCTGGCCGTCGATCGTGACGGTCGGGGGCACGGTGTACTCGCTCAGTGGGTTGGCCTTGCCCTCTTGGAGGAGCGCCGACATGGTGAGGGTCTTCTCAACCGAGCCCGGCTCGTAGGCCGCCGTCACGGCGCGCACCCCGCGGTCTTTGGCCGCCGACTTCCCGGGGTCGTTGGGGTCCATCGCGTTGGAGTCTGCCATCGCGACGATGTTGCCGCTCTGCGTGTCCTCGACGATGGCAATGCCCCACTCGGCGCTGTACTTGTCGACCTGCGATTGGAGGGCCTGCTGGGTGAAGTACTGGAGGTCGGAGTTGATGGTGAGCTTGATGGTCTGGCCGTTCTGCGCGGGCGTGTATTCGTCCGTGCCAACGGGGATCCGGAGGCCGTCGGCGCCGATCTCGAACGTCCGCTTTCCTTCCGTCCCCGTGAGCTGGCTGTTCTGCGTCTGCTCGACGCCCGCGAGGCCCGTGCCGTCGCTGCCCACGAAGCCCACGAGGTTTCCGGCCACTGCCCCCTGGGGGTAGACACGCTGGGAGGATCCCTCGGAGTACACGCCGGGGAACGCCAGGTCGGAGACGCGGCCCTCGACGTCGGGGGTGACGTTGCGGGCCACGTAGTTGAACCTCTTGTCCCCCGTGATCGCCGAGGTGATCTGGTCCACGGTCATCCCCAGCACGCCGGCCAGGTCCGAGATCGCCTGGCTCCGACTCACGGTGACGACTTTGGTGCCGTCGCCGTCCTTCTCCGTGCGCTTGTACTCGGTGAAGTTCGATGCCGTGGTCTGATCGACCGTGATGTTGTATCGAATCACGCTCTGGGCGAGCACCTTGCCGGACGCGTCGAGGATGCTCCCCCGCTCAGCGGGCAGGACGGTCGACTGGAGTCTCTTGCTCAGGCCGGCCTGAGCGTAGCCTCCGACGCCGAGTCCCTGCACGAGCAGGAGCCGCCCACCGATCACGAGGAGGAGCGCGAGCATGACCCCCACGCCAACCCTCAGCCGGCGCGTGGCGCTCCCGGCGCGGTCGCGGTCAAGCGACCGCCGTGGCGGTCGGCCGGCGGGCTTCTTGGTCGATGTGGCCACGCTGTTGTCCCTTGCTCGTCCCCGGCCCGGTGCCGGTGAGGTCGGACCCGTCTACTGCCCGGGAGTCTTCTGCTTCGGCGCGGGCACGGA
>NZ_JBKZWT010000012.1:0-39327 GCF_047759905.1 Sinomonas sp. G460-2
ACTAGCGGGCGCGGCCACCCCCGCGTGATCAAATGGTTTCATGCGCCACACCGAGGCGGACACGGTTCTGGGGCCCCTCACGCTCGTCGCGGAGGGGGATGCGCTCACGGCGATCTACTTCCCCGCGCACTGGACGCTGCCCAAGCGGGCCTCGTTCGGCGAGCGGGTTGAAAGCGATCCGACGTTCGACGACGCCGCGGCGCAGCTCCGCGAGTACCTCGCCGGCGAGCGTCACGCCTTTCAGCTGACGACGGCGCCGCGCGGCACCGACTTTCAACTCGCCGTGTGGCGCATGCTCACCGAGATCCCCTACGGCGAGACGACGACGTACGGGGCGCTCGCCGATCGGATGGGCGGGCGTGGCCTGTCGCAGCTCGTGGGCCAGGCCGTGGGCCACAATCCGCTGAGCATCGTCATCCCGTGCCACCGTGTGATCGGGAGCGATGGGAGCCTCACGGGCTACGCGGGCGGGCTCGACCGGAAGCGGTTCCTGCTCGAGCTCGAGGAGCCGCCGGAGGCCAAGGCCGCGCGCTTGTTCTGATTCCGACCTCACACTTCCGGCCCCCGTGGCGTCTACTCAGTGATGGACATGAAACAGCCCTTCGAAAAGCTCGTGGATCTTCACGGCGCCACCGTGCTGCGCGTGTGTCGCGCCGTCGTCGGCCCCACGGACGCCGAGGACGTGTGGCAGGAGACGTTCCTCGCCGCACTGCGGGCGTATCCGGACCTGCCGCCAGACGCGAACACGGAGGCGTGGCTCGTGACCATCGCGCATCGGAAGAGCATCGACTCCATCCGGTCGACGGGACGGCGGCCCCTTCCCGTTGCCGAGGTGCCTGAGGAGTGCTCGCCCGAAGGGGCACCCCACGCCCCGCCCGCCGGACTCGGCGACCCTGCCGCCGGCGCGCCCGGCGACGGCATCTGGGAGCGGGTCGCGCGGCTCCCCGACAAGCAACGGCGCGTCATCGCGTACCGGTATCTCGCCGACCTTCCGTACAACGAGATCGCCGCGATCCTCGGCGGCTCCCCTGCCGCGGCGCGGCGCGCGGCCACAGACGGCATCAAGTCACTCCGAGCGGCCCTCTCCGCCGCATCATCCGAAGGAGAAAGCGCATGACCTCCAACATCACGGGCATCGGCCCCGTCGACCTCGCCCTGTCCCCCGAACTCATCGCCATCGAACCGGGAGCCCTCGACCGCCTCCACGCCGCCCTCGCCGAGCGGGCCTCGCAGGAGGGGCTTCTCGACGTTGCCTATCGCGTCGTCGAGACTCCGGTTGGGAAGCTCCTTCTCGCAGCCACGGAGCGTGGCCTCGTCCGGGTCGCCTACGAGCGCGAGGGCCACGAGGCCGTACTCGAGAAGCTCGCCGAGCGCCTGAGCCCCCGCATCCTCGAATCGCCCGGGCGGCTCGGCGAGGCGGCCCGTCAGGTGGAGGAGTATTTCGCCGGCCGGCGCACAGGCTTCGATCTCCCGCTCGACCTGAGCCTCTCGAATGGCTTCCGCCGCACCGTGATCCAGCACCTCACGGCCATTGGATTCGGTCACACGGAGAGCTACGCGGAGGTCGCGCGGGCGGTGGGCAATCCGCGCGCGGTCCGCGCCGTCGGGACGGCGTGCGCCACGAATCCGATCCCGGTCGTCGTGCCGTGCCACCGCGTGCTGCGCTCGGACGGGAGCCTCGGCGGGTACGTGGGCGGGATCGAGGCCAAGACGTCGCTCCTGCGGCTCGAGGCGATCGCCGCGTGACGGCGCTGTTCGGCGACGACCTCATGTCACGGCCCCGGCGCGAACTCGCGCCGGGAGCCGTGCATGTTCCCGGCTGGCTCGCCCTCGAGCAGCAGGCCTGGATCGCGGCCCGGTTCCGGGAGTGGGCGGCAGGGCCGGTTCCGCTTCGAGGCGCGAGCGTCCGCGGCCACGAGATGTCCGTCAAGACCGTGTGCCTCGGGTGGCACTGGCAGCCGTACAAGTACACGCGCGAGGCCACGGACGTGAACGGCCGCCGGGTGCTGCCGTTCCCCGACTGGATGCTCCGCGTGGGCCGGCTCGCGGTCGCCGAGGCCTACCGCCGGGAGACGGCCGAGTACACCCCGGACACCGCGCTCGTGAACTACTACGACGACGCCGCACGCATGGGGATGCACCAGGATCGCGACGAGGTCTCGCTCGAGCCGGTCGTCTCCCTCTCAATCGGCGAGAGCTGCGTGTTCCGCTTCGGCAACGCGGAGGGGCGCGGACGCCCGTACGCCGACCTGGTGCTTGAATCGGGCGACCTGTTCGTGTTCGGGGGCCCGTCCCGGCTCTCGTTCCACGGCGTCACGAAGATCCTCCCGGGCACCGCACCCGAGGGCTGCGGGGTAGCCGAGGGCAGGATAAACATCACGCTGCGCGTTACAGGATTGAGCGATGCGGAAGTGAACGCATCACCGAGGGAAAGGACGTGAGGGCATGAGCGAGGCGCCACTGGCAGGCGGAACGATCATTGGAGAGGACGGGCTCGCGCGGCCCACATGGGCGAGCACGGACACGCTCCTGCGCGACTACTACGACACCGAATGGGGCATGCCGGTGCGCGACGAGCAGGGCCTCTTCGAGCGGATCAGCCTCGAGGGGTTCCAGGCCGGGCTCTCGTGGTCCACGATCCTCCGCAAGCGCCCGGCGTTCCGCGAGGCGTTCCTCGATTTCGATCCGGACAGGGTCGCCGCCCTCACGGAGGACGACGTCGAGCGGCTCATGCTCAACGAGGGCATCATCCGGAACCGGGCCAAGATCCGCGCGACTATCCGCAACGCCCAGGCGACCATCACGCTCCGCGAGGAGGGCGGGCTCGTCGACTTCGTGTGGTCGTTCCAGCCCGAATCCACGCCGTCGCCCAAGACGCTCTCTGAGATCCCCACGATGTCGCAGGAGTCCGTGGCGCTCTCGAAGGCCCTGCGGAAGAAGGGCTTCTCCTTCGTAGGCCCGACCACGATGTTCGCGCTCATGGAGGCCGTCGGGATCATCGACACCCACCTCGTGGACAGCCACCGGCGTGGCACGTCCGGCGTGTGGGCGTGACCGAATCCGCGGCGGCCGCCCTGCGCCTCGAGGCGCCAGGCGGTCTGGAACCGGAGGCAATCCTCGGGAGTCTCGCCGCGCACACTCTGCCGGGCGCCGAACGGACCAGCACCGAGGAACGGACGCACACCCGGCTCGTGCGGGGTCCGCGGGGGCGCCGCGCCGTCACCCTGCGCTTCGACGCTCTCGGCGTCGACCTCGACATCAGCACCGGCACCGGCACCGACACCGGCACCGGCACCGAGGACGAGTCTGAGCTTCTGGCCCTCGGGGAGATGGTCCGGAGCTGGTTCGATCTCGATGCCGACCTCGAGGCGATGCGCGAGTCGTTGAGCGCCGACTCGCTGCTCGGCCCGCTGCTCGCGGCCCGCCCGAGTCTCCGCGTGATCGGCACGCCCGACCGATTCCAGACTGCCGTGACCACGGTCCTCGGCCAGCAGGTGTCCCTCGCCGCGGGCCGCACGTTCTCGGGTCGGCTCATCGCGGCCTACGGCGGGGACGAGTTCGATGGCCTGCGGAGCTTCCCCGAGCCCGCGGCGCTCGTGGGCGCCGACGCCGAGGAGCTGCGGGGCGCCGTGGGCCTCACCGCCGCGCGTGCCCGGACCGTGCAAGCCCTCGCTGCGGTCTGGCTCGACGCTGGCGGCGCGCCGACGAGGAGCGAGCTCCTGGCCGTGCCCGGTGTGGGCCCGTGGACCGTAGACTATCTCGGCGTCCGCTACGGCGACCGCGATGCGTTCACGCCTGGCGACCTCGTGCTGCGCAAGGCCCTCGGGGGCATCACCGCGCGCGAGGCTGAGGCCCGCTCCGAGGCCTGGCGCCCCTTCCGGGCCTACGCCCTCATGCACCTGTGGACCCACACGGCCTACACGAAGCGTCCCTGACGAAAGTGAAATCACCTTGACCGCAGAGCACACTCGCGACGCCGAGGACAGCCCAAAGACTGCCGAGCAGGCCCACTCCGATCGGTTGCGCGCCCTCGTCGGAAAGCACGAGGACGAGTTCGAGCCTGGCTACCTCGAGGATCTGCGCGAAGACTGGGACGACTGACCACTTTGGACGCCCCGAAGGGCCGGTTTGGACACCCGGCGTCCTCCCGGTAAAGTAGTTGCCTGCTGGTGGTGTGTCCGAGCGGCCGAAGGTGCATCACTCGAAATGATGTTTGGTGTAAAAGCCAACGGGGGTTCAAATCCCTCCACCACCGCCCAGCACAAGGGGCCCCGGAATCGCTGAATCAAGCGGATCCGGGGCCCCTTGCCGTTGCTACAAAGCGACCGATGGGCACATTTTGGGCACAACCTGACGCGACACTGCGTCATCCAACGCGTTCGCAACACCGTCCAGATCGCCGTCAAACAGGTCCGCGTACACATCCCGGGTCATCGCCGCAGATGCGTGGCCGAGCATGCGCTGGACAGCCCTCACGTTCGCCCCGTCCGAGATCGCGAGCAACGCCGCAGTGTGCCTCAGGTCGGGCGGCGTGACCTAGGCGGGCGGCCCGACTAGGGGGCGGGCGGTTGGTCGAAGCGCTGGCCCGCAGGCTTGGGTGGCAGGAGCATGAAGATCAACAGGACGACCGTGCCGACAAACGGGATCGAGCCAAGGAACATGAACCAGCCACTGAGGTTGGCGTCGTGGAGGCGCCGGGCAATGAGCGCGAGCATGGGCACAGTGACTCCGAGGAGCCAGACAAGCATCAGGATCGTCACGTAGTCGATGGTGCTTCCGCGCTGCGCTAGGCCGATGAACCAGAGGACGCCGATGAAGAGGTAGTAGACGAAGGCCCACCACCAGAATTCGCTGCGGCTGGCACGGCCTGTGAAGGTGGCGTACTTCTTGAAGAACCGTTTGAGGGCTTGCCGAGCGTTCGCCCCGTAGTGGGGTGCCCAGAGCGGCGGTTCGCCGGGCGTCAGGGACGGGTAGGTCAGCTGCTGCGGTTGCTGCGGGTACGGGTTGCTCATGGTGTGGGTCCCCCTGTGAAATGGCATCGGCGGGCCAATACTAGGGCGGGCGAGACTAAACCGGTAGAGGCCGGTTTCGACACGCAGGTCTGGGCGCCCCAATGGCCGGACGCGACCTACACTGATGCCAGAGAGTGGCGGAGATGAAGGGAGGCAAACGTGGACATCTACAAGACGCCGATGCTGACGGCACGTGAGACGGCGCGCTGCCTCCAAATGCCTGAATCGACCCTCGATTTGTGGCTGGCGGACACCGGCCGCGACCCGCTTGTGCATGCCGTTCGCCCCGAGAAGCGAGGATGGCCAAGGGTGCCGTTTGTGGGGATCATCGAGGCCTACGTCCTGCGATCCTTGCGCGAGGCCGGTTTCAGCATGGGAGACATCCGCAGGGCTTCAAGGCTCGTCAGAGAAGAGTTCAAGGATCCGTACGCGCTGGCAAAAAGGCGGATCGCGACCGACGGCGTCAAGCTGTTTGTCCGGCTGGCCGATGAGTCGATTGTGCACGTGCGGGACCACCAGCGGGCCTTCCCAGAAGTCATAGCGGAATCTCTCACCTACATCACTTGGAGCGCCGAAGGCGCCCCCGAGCGCCTCAGACTGCCTCAGTACCCGCTGGATGCCGAAGTGATCATCGATCCACGGTTCGGGTGGGGAGCGCCCGTGCTTGCAGAGAGCAAGATCCCAGTCGAGTCGGTCGTGTCGCTCTTCCGGGCCGGCGAATCTATTGCCAACGTCGCCGAGGAATTCGACCTCAAGGCCGACGTTGTCGAGAATGTCGTCCGACAGGCCGTCTGAGGTCTTCTTCGACCGGAGCCTCGGCAAAAGGAGCGCCGAGATTCTTCGAGAGCACGGTTGGATCGTGCACACAATCGCGGACCACTACCCGAACGACGCCCAGAATATCGCTGACGAAGTGTGGATCGCGGAGGGATGCCGTCGCGGATGGATCCTCTTCACCAAGGACCACAAAATCCGGTACCGGGCCGAAGAGCTTGAGGCGCTGAGCGGGCATCTGTTCTGCATCCCGTCCGGCAACCTCAATACACAGGAGATGGCCGACCGGTTCATCCTGGCAACAGGCGCCATTATTCACGCCATCGGTGCGAACTCGGTGGGGTTCTGGCATGTCTACGCGGAGGGCAAGATCAAGCGGATGTGGCCTTAGATACGTGGGCACACCATGGGCACATTTTGGGCACACGTGGACGCGAAGCGCAGGCACATCGGCTACTGACGTGAAGCGGAAACCCCGGAATCATGCGGATCTCACGCTTCCGGGCGGCCGGTTATAGGGTTCAAATCCCTCCACCACCGCCCAGCCCAAGGCCACGCCCACCCCGTCGCCTGAGGCTCTCATCGGCAGCACGCGTCCGCGCTCTGCCGATGCTCATGCCCAAGCGGCACCGTCGCCCGCTGACCGAGGTTGTCAGTCCTTCTGGTTTTCGTCCGTCCCTTGCGGGCGGGGACGACGGCGGGGCCACCGCAAGCCGGGCAGCGCGCCGAGCCTCAGCTCGACAGGCTCCGGTAGCCTCCACCCGCGGCGGCGCGCGATGAGGCTCACGGCCGAGCCCGTCACGATCGCCAGCGCGAAACCCAACGTTCCCAGACCCAGCGGATACAGCACGGCCATCTCTGCGCTGCCGATCAGGGCGCCGGTGGCGTACAGGGTGTTGCCGCCGAAGATCGCCGGCAGGCGTCCGACGGCGATGTCCCTCACCATTCCGCCGCCGACGGCGGTCAGCAAGCCGAGGAGCAGCGCCGGAAGCCATCCCAGGCCCACCTCGAGCGCCTTGGCCGTGCCCGTTGCGGACCAGCAACCCAGCGAGAGTGAGTCGGCGACGAGCAAGACCCTTGTTGCCCAGATCCCGTCGAGGCGCACCACGAAGGCCACGGCCGCCCCGACCATGGCGATGAGAAGGTAGGCGGGATTGGTGAGAGCAACCGGAAATCCGTGCTGAAGCAGGGTGTCGCGCATCATCCCGCCCCCGAGCGCCGAAAGCACGGCCAGGACGAGGAACCCGATGGGGTCGAACCGAAGCTGCCTGGCGACCGCGCCCCCGAGCAGACCGTTCGCCAGGACGCCGACAAGATCCACCGTGTCGAACACCGCAGTGGCTCCGAACTCCACGCTCACCTCTCTCGCCCCTCAGCCTGCGAAAGAGGGAATGTTCTCGTCGCAGGCAGTAACGTCGCTGACCCTGACCGAGCGCTTCTCATTCGATGTGGAGTGGAATAGAAATGTCAGACAGCCGAGAACCCTGCCATCCGGCCCCTGCACGCGCAAAGCCTGAGGGTTGCTGTTTGAATCCACAGGAATCAGCGTGCTCTGGCCCGTGGACAGGAGCCGGGTCGGATGCGTCTCCAAGGTTACCGACTCTGATGTGTTGTTCGTGACCGTAACGCCGACCCATTGATCGCCGTCGAAATAGCTGCCGCACGCCGTCCCAGCGAGCGACAGGCCCACGCCTAGGAACAGGCGTGCGAACTGGCCCAGCCGCCTCGGCCGCCGTCGGCCTCTCCCATCTGGCCCGTGGCCGCAGTCATGGGTGTAGAGCCGCGGGAGCCATGCGCTGCGCTTGTGTCCTCGGAACCGTGCCATGACCTAACCGGCCTCATCGTCACGCCGTCGCATCCGCACCCCCACCCTGAGAGCTTCGATCACGGCCGTCACGGCGAGCAGTATCGCAAACGTGTCCCCGGGCGTCGAAGAGCCGCTGGGCGGGTCGATCAGCAACCCAATGAGCGTTCCAGACCCGCTCTCGAAGAGCACCAAGAACGCAGACCGCAAAAACTGCTTCGGTTCCAACGCACTCCCGTCGTCACCACGGCGCCGCCGCGCTGCTGCCCCCATCATTCACGGTGCCCACATCCCGCGAGTGGGGCGAAGGTCCCTAAGACGGAGCGCGGTCGCATACGGGGCGTTCAAGGAACCGACCACCACACAAACGACGGCGGAGCAATGACGGGCGGCCAGCGCACCGTCGAGCGGGCGGGAACGGACCCCTCGCCGCCACGGCCAACAAACTACGCCCCAGCCACCCGGATGTAGCCCATCATTCCGTTGTCCTCGTGGGCGGCAATGTGGCAGTGGAACATCCAGTTCCCGGGGTAGTCGGTGAAGGCCTGGCGAATCACCACCTTGCCGGGAGTGCCGTTGACGGCGTGGGGAATGACCACGGTGTCCTGGCGCTGCGGGGCCACGAGCGGAACCCCGTTGACACTGAGCACCTGGAAGGCATTGGTGTGCATATGGAAGGGATGGTCCTCCCCCGCGGTGTTCAGGATCGTCCACTCCTCGACGGTGCCGAGCTTCGCGGCAAGATCGAAGGTGGGCTGGTCCATCGAGAACCGCCGGCCGTTGATGTAGAAGGCCGTGCCCGAGGAATCTTCGGAGAGCGCGAGCGTGCGGCGTTGCGCGACGGGGGCCCCGCTGAGGTCCGGCGCAGCTCCACGGAGCGGGGTGCCCACGGGAAGGGAGCTCGGAACGCCGCTCGGAGCGGGGCCCGAGACGTCCACGTTCATGAGCGGGGTGTCCGGATACACGTCGCCCTGGGGCCCATTGCTGTAGCTGAGCGTTCGTAGCCACGTCGAGGTCGGGGTCGCAGGCGCGGTGACCAGCACGTCGAAGCGTTTCCCCGGCGGAAGAAGCAGCTCGGCGGCCCCCGTGGCCTGAGGATATTCATTGCCGTCCTCCGCGAGCACGGTGAACGTGTGGCCGTCGAGCTGCAGCCGGTAGAAGATGTCCGCGCCGATGTTGGCCAGCCGCCACAGCTGCGTCTCACCGGGGCGCATCGACAGAGCAGGGCGGAGCTGGCCGTCGACGAGCCGCACGGTAGGGGCGTTGGAGTCGATCGATGCGCCAGCCGTGCCCTGTACGATCTTCCCTGCGGAATCGACCTGCGCATCCTTGAGCGCGATCGTGTGGACGGGAATATCGCGGAGCGAATCGGGAAGAGAACTGCGGCTGTCGCCGACCACCATCGCCCCCGAGAGGCCGGCAAAAATCTGGTTCTCAACATCACCCGGGGTGAAGGGCGCCGAGGACATCGAGTGGGTGTGCCCGTCGCTGCCAGTTCCGGAGGTAGCCGGGCACGAGGTGCCCATCGCGTGGCTGTGGTACCAGAAGGTCCCCTGCTGGTGGTCACTGGGGATCGCGAGCCGGTACGTGTACGAGGCTCCCGGCGGAACGCACACGAACGGGTTGTCCGAGTTTCCTTCGGGCGAGGTGTGGAGGCCGTGGAAGTGCAGGTTGGTCGCGACGGGCAGCCGGTTGTGGAGGGTGATCGTGGCGGTCTTCCCCGGCTCGAGATGCAGGGTCGGGGCAACGAGCGAACCGTTGTACGCCTGGCCCCAGATCTCCTTCCCGGAGACAGAGACGCGGGCCTTGGTCGCGTCAAGGGTGAGCTCCGCCTGGTCGGCGTCCGCGACGGCGGGCTCGGCAAGCGGAGCCCCCGGGGTCATTCCCTGCTCCTGCTGCGCCGTGCTGGGAGGGTTTTGGGCAGTGGCGACGGCGGCGATCGCCCCCGTGGTGACGAGGACGGCCGCCGCAAGGGCGGCGAGCGTGATCCGGACGCGACGGCGGAGGTCGCTGGGAGACATGGCTGGGCGCATGGGGGTGCTCCAAGAAGGCGTGTGAACGGGGCGCGGGGCGGCGGACTACTTAGGTGAGCCTAACCAAGGCTCACCTCATTGGGCAAACAAACTCTTGCGTAATTAGAGTTGGACCGCAGGATCACAGGCCCACCGGGCGTCGTCGCCCTCCACTGCGGTTACCCCCAACGCACGCAGACGAAAGGACCGATCCATGGCCGCCCAGACCACGAGACCGGATTCCCCCAGCACCGCCCAACGAACGCCCTCCCGTGGCCGCCTCACAGGCATCGATATGGCCCGAGGAGCGGCCCTCCTCACGATGATGGCCACCCACCTCTTGCCGGTGATCTCGCCGGATGCCGCGGGTCACCCGGAACCGACATGGATCGGCCTCGTGGTCTCCGGCCGCGCCGCTGCGCTCTTCGCGGTCCTTGCGGGCGTGTCCCTCTCGCTTGGCCGGGTTCCCGCGGCCAAGAACCGGCTGGGGCTCGCGCTCCGCGCCGCGGTGATTGCCGCCGTCGGCCTTTCTCTGGGGAGTCTCAACGTCGACATCTCGATCATCCTCGTGGACTATGGGGCCCTCTTCCTGTGCGCCATCCCCGTTCTGAAGCTCGGCCAACGGGCCCTCGGCGCGCTGGCCGTCTCGTGGATCCTCCTCGCCCCGCTCGCCGCCTATGGGCTGCGCACCGTGCTCAGAGATGGCTCACGCCCACTGCGTCTCGGGCACAACCCAGCGTGGCTCGACCTGATGGATCCGGCCCGGTTCGCGGCCGACATCGGAGCCACGGGAACCTACCCCGTGATCGTCTGGTTCGGCTACATCCTCGCGGGGCTGTGGATCGGCAGGCTCCCGTTGCGGCGCCTGGGCGTTCAGATCGGCCTGCTCGCCGGCGGCGTGGCTGCGGCCGTGCTCGCGAAGTGCGCCGAGTGGGTTCTGCTTGGGCCGCTCGGCGGACGCGACGCACTGCTGGCCACCCCGCAGGCGCGCGACGGTCAGCTCGACGCGCTGCTCCGCGCCGACCTCTCCGATGTCGACCAGACCGGCAGCGTGTGGTGGCTCCTGACGGCCGCACCCCATTCGGGCACAGCGCTTGACCTCGTCCACACGTGCGGGACCTCAGCCGCGGTGCTCGCGGGATTCCTTCTCATCGCACGGATCCGGGTGATCGACCGAACCCGCGTCCTCCTCCCACTCGCAGGCGCCGGCGGCATGACCCTCACGCTCTACACGGCGCACGTCGCCGAGATTGCGTGGTCCCAAAAGTCCGGGTCCGAGTTCGACGGCGCCGGGCTCCTCGCAGCGCACGTCCTCGTTGCGCTTGCTGCTGGCCTCGTGTTCCGGCTCAACGGGTGGCGCGGCCCCCTCGAGCGGGTCACCCATGCCGCCTACCAGCTCGCGGCAGAACTTCGGGCACCGCACGCCTGACTCGGCAAGATTTGCGGTTGTTCATCGGGTGTTTGAATGGACTTCGTCGCGCGAAAGTTGTACATGACTAAGCTGCGGCGGGGGCCCAGGTGCTTGTCGTCGCGGGATCTCGCGGACGGGCATTCCGATGCACCCATCCAATGGGTGGTGAAGGTCAGGCTGGTCATCACGGCTTGCCTGAAGTTCAGGAGCAAGGATTGTCCAGCAAGCGATCTTCGTCGGCGTCGCGTCTGGCCCAGGCGATCCCCACGGTGCCGGCATCTACCCCGGCGGTTGAAGTGGACGGCATGTTCCGCATGAGCCCTGACCTCCGCGGGGTCGCCGTCCTCGACGCCCCGAACGGACCCGCGCTCCTGACGCGGAACGCCACCGAGCTGCACCTCTCCGGGCGGCTGGGCTATGGCCGGGCCCTCCACTCCAGGAGCAGTGCGGGCCAGCTGCTGCCCGAGTCGTCACTGGTCCTCACCGAGGAGACCACCCTCGACGAAGCCGCAGACCTCGCCCTCGGGCGCGAGGAAGCGAGCCGTTACGACGATCTGCTCCTCCTCGGCCCAAACGGACCGCATCTGGTCACGGTCTCGCAGCTCTTCGAACAGCTTTCGGCGTCGTTCCGCCATGCGGCGTGGCACGACCAGCTCACCGGCCTGGTGAACCGGCGCTGGCTCGCGGACCGCGGGCCTTCGATACTGGCCCGCACCGATCCGGGCCAGACCGCGATCCTGTACCTGGATCTGGACAACTTCAAGACCGTGAACGACACCTTCGGCCACGAAGCCGGTGACGCGGTACTCGCCGAGTTCGGCAGGCGCCTGTCCGCGTGCTTGCGGGACGGCGACACTGCCGTGCGCCTCGGCGGGGACGAATTTGCCGCAGTCTTGCTCGGTGCTACGGGCCCGGGTGCCGAAGCCGCGGCGGCCCGAATCCTCGACGCGGCCGCGCAGCCCTTCGATCACGGCGGGCACGCGCTTCGGCTTTCCGCCACGATCGGGGTGGCCATCGCCTCCGATGTCTCCTTGGACGACGCGCTGAGCCCCCTCGATGCCCTGCTCAGGTACGCCGACGGGGCCATGCTCGCGGGAAAACGGCGGGGCAAACGCCGTGTACAGACCGTGGCCTCCGGAGACGCGGATCCCTTCGCGAGGAAGGCGAAGGTGCAACGAGAGCTCCTCACCGCACTTGAAGAAGACGCCTTCGACCTGAGATACGAACCGGTTCTCAAGATTGACGACGGCGGCGAGGCGGCTCTGCTGTCGTCACTCCATTGGGAGATCCCCGGCTTGGGCGCCATCACCCCGGAGGAGCTCATTCCCGTGGCGGAGCGAAGCCATCAGCTCGGCGAGATCGGCCGATGGGAGCTCGAGCGCGTCTGCCGGAAGGCCGCACAGATCGCCGCTGCGGAGGGACCGGACCGGCCAGTCATCCTCAGGGCATCCTCGGCATGGCTCGCGGAAGGGTCCCCCGCCGAGAATGTCGCGGCAACCCTCGCGGGACACGGACTCACCGGTTCGGCGCTCCGCCTTGTCTTCACCGGGCCGATTCCGTCGGTTCGGATTCAACACGCCCAGACCCAACTCCGCGGGCTGGACCTGCAGGGGGTACAGACTGGCCTCGACGACTTTGGCGGCTGCCAACCGCGACTGCTTGATCTACGTTCGCTCCCCTTCTCGATGCTCTACGTCTCCCAAGCCCTCACCGAAGACATCGACACCGACGAGGCTGCTGCCGCCTTGGCCGCCTCGCTCGCACAGACGGCGCGAGCGCTCGGCATGAGTGTGGCGGCGACCGGGGTGGAACGTCACGGGCAACTCGAGGTCCTCCGCGAGTTGGGGTATCGAGAAGCCTCAGGCCCGCTTGTTTCCGCACTGCTAGGGCCCGAAGCCCGCTTGATTACTGAAGGGACTTGATGAGCTGGACCGACAGTGGGACTTCCAAGATGGACCTGTCTCGGCTCCTCCCCGAGATCGATGAGGCGCAGGCGGTTGCGACGCGCGAGAGCGCGAGCGCGCCCTCGCTGCTCCTGGTCGACCTCCCATCGCTCAGCGGGCTTCCTCTCAATTCGTCGTACCGAGTGACTGCCGCCGTGATCGCTCGGCTCCACGACGCGGTCGCACCCTCCGGAAACATTGCGGTAGTGGGCGAGGGCCGCCTAGCGGTTCTCGCCCCCAGGACGGGTCCACGCAGGGCCGCTGTCTTGGCCCGCCGGGTCGAGCGGTGCATTGAAGACCTGCACAACTCGGAGGAGGTGCCCTTCAGCGGGCCCGCGAGCGTCCGGATCCATCAGCTCGATCCGGGGGCCAGCGCTCAGGATGCGCTCGCTCTCGCGGGCGTCGCGCTCAACCCCGCGAAAGAGCATGCTCTCCCTGTCTGGCTCACGCGAGCCGAGATCTTCGACTCCCCTCGGCCGCGCGTCGCGCTCGCGGACGACCTCGACGAAGCAGTACACGCTGGCCGCATAGGCCTTGCCTACCAGCCCATCGTGGGCCTGCAGACCGGGCGCATCATCGGGGTCGAGGTGCTCGCACGCTGGCAGCATCCATCGTTAGGGCAGATTCCGCCTCTCGAGTTCGTGCCGCTCGCACACGAAATCGGGGTCGCGGGAGAGCTCGGCCGCTTGGTTCTCGAGGGCGCACTCGCCCAGCTCACTGGCTGGAGGAACAGCCACGCGATCGGCTCGGACTTCGTCCTCTCAGTGAACACGAGCGCCGACCAGCTCCGCGCGCTGGTCGGGCGTGGCCAGATTCAGGGCCTTCTCTCGGCTACCGGCACAGACCCCCGGAACCTCGCCCTTGAGCTCACCGAGGAATCCTTCGTGGCCGGGGCGGAACAGGACGTCGAAGTCTTCGCGCAGCTGCACGGGCTGGGAGTTGGCCTGCACATCGACGATTTCGGAACTGGCTACTCCTCGATCGGCTACTTGCGCCGTCTTCCGGCCGCTTTGGTCAAGATTGACCGGACCCTGCTCGGGGATCTCGCCGGAGATCCCCGAGAGCAGCGGTTCATCCGGGCGATCCTCGACATGGTCGGCGCCCTGGATCTTGACGCCGTTTTTGAAGGCGTCGAGACAGGCAGCCAAGCCCGCGAGCTCTCCCGCCTCGGTGCGGCGATGGCCCAGGGGTATCACTTCAGCCGTCCACTCCCTGCCGCAACCATGACCGCCCTCCTCGGTAGTTGGAATCAGACGTAGGCCGAAGCGTGGAAATCGCACTCGAAGTTGGAATCCCGGCCAAGACCGGGAGCAGCCCCACGCCGGGCGCCCCGGCGGCGGAGGTGATGGACCAGGAGACGACCTTCGGCCGGCCTGGTCGCCCCAGGGGCAGGCACAGACGGTCCACCCTGAGGGACCTGCGCAGGGCAGGGCTAGCGGGTTGGGTGGCAAACCTCGATGCGCCCGGGCCGGAGGATCGGTGGGCCCGCCGCATGGCGCACATCGGCGGCGTCGGGGCGGCAGTGGCACTGACCTTGTACCTGATCTGGCGCGCCGCCTTCACTCTCCCGTCCGGGCCCTCAGACGAAATAGCAGCCTGGGGCATGCTCGCCTTCGAGGTGCTGCCACTACCGGGCATGGTTCTGAACGCAATCACGTGGTGGAACCTCGACGCGTCCCCCGCACCGCGCCAGCAGACCGCCGCCCAACCGCGCGTCGTGCTCCTCATTCCTACTTACAACGAGCCTGCCGAGGTGCTCGCTCCCACCGTTGCGGCAGCGTGCGCACTGGCGCCAGCCCATGAAACCTGGGTCCTGGACGACGGCGACCGGGACTGGGCGGCCGAGCTGTGCGCGACGTACGGAGCGCGGTACGTCCGCCGCAGCGAACACGACCATGCCAAGGCGGGCAATATCAACCATGCACTCGCCCTCATGGAGAGCGAGGAGGCCATGGGTGCCCCCGGATTCGACGTCATGGCAGTCCTGGACTGCGACCACGTGCCCCTTCCGCCGTTTCTGACTTCGACGCTCGGGTGGTTCGCCGATCCGCGGGTGGCACTCGTTCAGGCCCCGCAAACCTTCTACAACGGCGGGGCGTTCGACGACGATGGCGTCACCGGGGAACAGGGCATGTTCTTCAACGTGCAGATGAGGGCGCGAAACACGGCTGGCGCGGGGCCGTTCTGGTGCGGGTCAACGTCGCTTCTGCGGCTCGAGGCGCTCCGCCAGGTGGGCGGTGTGGCTGTCGAGACGATCACCGAGGACATGCACACCACGCTCAAGCTCATCAAGCGGGGCTGGCGCACCGTCTACCACCACCAGACGTTGGCCCTTGGCCTCGCGCCCGCGACCCCCGAGCAGTACCTCCTGCAGCGCCGACGCTGGGGCATGGGCGCTATGCAGATCCTCACCCACGAGCGGCTGTGGGCGGCGAAGCGCTGGATGTCCTGGCGCAACTTCCACGAATACCTCAATGGCACCCTCTGGTGGCTCGAGGGCGTCGGCACTCTCCTTGCCTTCCTCATCCCCGCCGTGGCTCTCGCTTCCGGTGCGCAGACTTCGACCGCGGACCCTATGGTGTTCACCGCGGTCTTCGGTACGACGTTCGCGATCCGCCTCTGGGGTGCCAAGCAGCTCATGCGGCGCCAGATTCATTGGCCCACCGCGTTCGCCCTCAGGGTATTCAGGATCCCGGTGGGAATCGCCTGCCTCTGGTGGCTCATCAGCCGCAAGGCCCTCAGGTTCGAGGTCACGCCCAAGGGGGCCGCGGACCGCCGCGCCCGCGGCACTCTCCCGCGCATCCTCCTCGTCCTCGCGCTCATCGTTGTGGCCGACGTCGCCTACTCGGCCGCGGGCGTCCTCGGCCTCGTCCCGTGGCGCGCCAACCCGTCCTCAACGCTCACCGCGGGATCCTGGCTCTTGCTCTCGGCCGCCGTGCTCGGGCTAGGGATCGTGCGGATCCGCTCCGAAAGGTATGCGACGTCGCGGAGGAATTCTCACCGGGTCATGGTCGCCGCGCCCGTAACGGTCTCAGGGGCTCGAGGGGAGCTCATGGACATCTCGGTGGGCGGCGTCAGGGTCAGGCTCCCCCAAGCCGCCCTCCCCCAGTCCGGAACTGCAGTGCTCACGCTTCCTGGGGCGCCCGCAGTCCAGCTCGAGATCGTCCACACCACGGCTGGACACGACGGTGAGCAGACGGTTTCCCTTCGCGTCCGGGCCCGCGACTGGGCAAGCCACCGAGTCCTCTCCCTGTGGCTCTTCCACACCCCGCTGGATGCCGTGCCGGCCCTCGGCCACGGGGTCCCGGCCGTAGCGGTCACTGCCCGCGCCACCGGACCGGCACCCCGATAGCTCAATCAAGGTGCGCTTCATGGCCGTGGCGGCCAATCTCGCGTCATGTGCAAGACTGACTGCGCTCTACCTCCACGGCGCGACCCAGCGCCTCCGCGACCCCAGATCATTGGAGCCCCATCATGTCCGAAAGCACTGTCACCGAATTCGACGGCAAGTGCGCGTTCGCACTCAGCGTCGGCCCCGCTGCGAAGGCCCCCGAGGGCAAGCCCGAGCACACCCTGGTCCGTGACGGCAAGACCTACGTCTTCTCCGCAGCCGTCCCGAAGTGGCTCTTCCAGATCATCCCGGGCAGCGCCGACCGTGCCCAGAAGAACTGGGCGTCGAACTAACTAGCGAACCGGTGCGCCGTACGGGGCCGGAACCGGCCTCGTACGGAGCACCTGGGCAGCCCGCATCACCACCCACAGCTCGAGGATCAGCCCGACGAACTGGGGCGACCCACCCTCCACGATCGCACCCACCAGGCCGATGAGACCCAGCACAAGGGCCAGCCCGCTGAAGACGAGGCTAAAGACCATGGGGGCCGCCGCCGTCGTCCGCCTCGTGGCGAGGGACCAGATCCCGAGGCCCAGGTAGATCACCCCGGCGACCGCTGAGACGATCACGGAACCATTGCTGATGAGGTCGGAATATCGGCCGGTGTAGTTCGAGGCGAGCACCACCGCGAAGAGCGCAGCTGCAGCGAAGTTGAAGATCGCCAGCACGAGCGAGATCCACCCGATCTGCGTGCGCCGGCTCCGAGATCGGTCCGCATCCCTCGGGGTCAGCCCGAGGGGACCCTCTCCCGGATAGAGCACAGGCTGGCCCGCGGGCCACGGCGCGGACGAGGGCCACTCGGACTGGGCCGGAGGCCACGGATTTTGGTCAGGCTGGTGCTGAGGATTGCTCAACTCGGTACTCCATTCAACGCGCAGGAGCACCTTCCGCACTCCCCCCAATGCGGGCCAACATAGCATCGCGCGGTCGTGTTGCCCAGAGGCGATTGAACTTTGCCAATCGCGCGAGCCGGCCCAGGCTGCGGAGCGATTTACGCGGCGTCGGCCAGTCGCTCGCGCAGGGCCGTGAGGTCAACGGAGAGGGCCGTCAGGAGCGCCGCGGCCGGGTCGGTCTCGCTCTGGTCGATGAGGGCCAGCAGCATGTGCCGCGACGTGATGCTTCGTGCCTTCTCAGCGGTCGCGTAGCGAAGGGTCTGCCCCATCACGGCCTTGGCGCCGGACGTCATGAGGGCGTGACGTCCCAGCGCGATGGGACCGCCCCGCTGGAAGCCCTCGATCTCGAGCCCGATCGCGGCAAGCGCTTTGCGGTCGAGCTCGTCGGCCGCGCGATGCGCGGCAGCGGCGTCGGAGCCGACGATGCGCGCCACCTCGGCATCCTGCAGCAGGGCGAGCAGCAGGTGCTCGGTGCCGATCCTGCGATCGCCGCGCCGCGCCGCCTCGTTTCGGGCTTCCTCGACGGCGGTCCTCGCGGACCGCGCGAACCTCTCAAACATCGCTTTCCTTCTTTCCGTACTTGGCGTGCACCGACTGACGGGAGACGCCCAGGGCATCGCCGATCTGCTCCCAGGACCACCCCGCGCGCCGCGCTTCGGCCACGTGCACCGCCTCCACCTGCTCGGCGAGCCGTCGGAGCGCGCCAACGGCGCGCAGACCGGCGGCCGGATCCGTGACTCTCAGCTGCCCGCGCAGTTCCCAAGATTCCATGTCTGTCAGTCTGCATTGACAACCCTACTCTGTCAATCCAGACTGACGGAATGAAGGCAACGGGAATGAAGACAGGCGGAATGAAGACACAGAGCGAATCCGCCGACCTGTGGGACGTGGTCGTTGTCGGCGCCGGGCCTACGGGCCTGCTGCTGGCCGGCGAACTTGCCGCGCAGGGGCTACGCGTCGCCGTGCTCGAGCGGGACCTGGAACCAGACCCAACGCCCAAGGGAAACGGGATCGTGGGGCGCGCCTCGGTCGAGCTCGCGAAGCGGGGCGTATTCGCCGGCACCGACTTCAAGGCCATCAGGCCGCCGCGGTTTCAGTTCGGGCCGATCCCGCTGAGGCTCGGCTTGTGGCCGGCGAGTCCCCTGCACATCCTGCCGATACCGCAACGGCGGCTTGAGGAGCTGCTCGAGCGCCGCGCGGTGGAGCGCGGCGCGGAAGTGCGCCGCGGGCACGTGGTCCTGGGCATCCAGCAGACCGAAGCGCGGGTTGAAGCAGAGGTGATCGCCGGCGGCGCACCGCACCGAATGCTGGCTCGCTATGTGGTTGGGTGCGACGGCGCCCGCAGCACGGTACGCAAGAGCGCCGGCATCGACTTCCCGGGGTTCACGAGTGACGAGATCTCGCGGATCGCTCGGGTGACCATCCCGGCCGGCCGGATCACTCGCAAGGGCGAGGATTTTGAGATCCCTGGCGCCGGCCGCGTGGCGGCCATGCGACCGAATCGGCTGCCGGGAGGCGGGTTCTCGATCGCCCCCGCGCGGGCCCTCGACCCCACCTCGCCCAAGGACCTCTACGTGATCAGCACGCACGAGGCACGCAGAGACACCGACCCACGGGAAGCCCTCACGGCGGACGATCTCCGTGCGAGCCTGCATCGCGTCCTCGGTGCCGACTTGCCCTTCACCGACGCCACCGCGATGCGCACCACGGTCGGCAACAGCCGGATTGCGAGCACCTACCGAGCCGGCCGAGTGCTGCTCGCCGGGGACGCCGCGCACATCTTCAACGCAGGGGGCTCCTCGCTCAACGCGGGCCTGCTCGACGCGCTCGAGCTCGCGAGCCGCCTCACCGCGGCGCTGCGCAGCGGAAGCCCCGAGGGCCTCGACGCCTACGAGAAGGCACGCCGGCCAGCGGGCCTGCGCACCCTCTCCCACACCCGGGTCCAGGCGGCACTGAGCCGCGACGACGGCAACGCCACGTCCTTGCGCGAGATCATGGGCCATCTGCTCGCCTCTCGCGGCGCCGCAAGGCGCCTCGCGCGGCTCCTCGACAATCCCTAGCAGCGACTTCCCAGCCGAGCGCGCCGGGAGTAGAACATTCTCGTCACCATCCACACACTCGCATCAGGACCCAGCCATGGCCGATGGGAATGAGATGACCAAGGCCATCTTCGTCATGCTTGAAAGCCCCAAGACCCCGAGCAGAATCCGCTCCTTCCTCAAGCACACCGAGGACGATCCCCTCGAGGAGAAGGCCTGGAAGCTCGAGGAGGCCGTCCGGACGCTCCCGCCGGGGACGTTCGAGCAGTACAGCGAGGTCGAGCGATCGCAGATCACCGTGGGCCTCAGCGAGGCCAAGCTGCTCGGCTACTGAACGCTAGTGAGCCCCCACACTGAGCCTGGGCCATTAAACGGGAGAGCCCGGCTGTATCAAGGGGGATAGATACAGCCGGGCGGTTACTCGCACCCACCGCGGGAATCGGGGGATCCGCGGCTACCTTCAGAATCTACTTGATGGGTTGACCACGTAGACGCCGTCTTTATGACTCCTTAGCGCCCAATTTTGCCTGCACAGCGCGGAGCCGGTACGGGTCACCCGGGGATGGCGCCCGCGATGGCCTTGCCGATGATCTGGGCAGCATCCTTGGTGGGCCGCACGCCGTCGAGCGTCATGCCTGGCGCGTAGACGTCGCCGGCCCGAACCCCGGCGGCGGAATCGATGAAAGCCCAGTGCCGCTGGATCGCAAGCTTCCGCAGGGACGCGTTGAAATCGGCGGTCGGCCGAGGATCGGCGTCCCGAGGCGGAATCGCCGACACCACCACGCGCCTCGCCCCGACCGTGGTGACGATGCGGTCAAGATTCGTGGTCGTCTGCGCGAAGGCGACGCCCTGCGTGACGTCGTTCGTCCCCGCCACGATCACGAGCACGTCGACGTCGAGCTGCTTGACGTTCGCCGCGATCTTCGCCGTCGTGGCGCCCGCGCCGGCCCAGCCTCCGGAGAAGACGAGGTTCGGGCTCGCCGCGTACGTCACCCAGGACGTCGAGCCGGTCTGCCCGTCCGCGAAGTCCGTACTGTCGGCCAGGGTGATCGCGTCGCCCACCGCGGCGAAGCGGTACGTCGCCGCAGTGGGGGTCGGTGTGGGGCTTGCGCTCGAGGGCGTGGGAACGGACGACGGCGTGGGGGTACCACTCGCTGTCGGCGCCACGACCGCGGTGCTCGCCTGAGCGCTCTGGGCCGTAGCCCGCTCCATGGCCGGCTTCATGACGGCGGCCACCACGAGCAACGCCGTCCCAGCGGCCAATAAGGCAACGCCAATCATTTTGATGCGCGTGCGCACCGGACCCCCTCCTGTCCCCTGGATGGATCAAGCAGGCCACCGCGGCCCACACTAGTTTGACACGTAAAACGCCGAGGACTAAACGGCATCAGATCACCCGCTTCGATGACCGTCGAGTCGAAGGAAGAAGGGAACGCCTGCCATCATCTGACGGGATTCCGCACCATCGACGTGCTCAATCCCAAGGATCGGTGCGGATGCGTGCTCAAAGCGCCTGCACCAGAGAAGCGGCGGCCGAGGTCAAGGATCAGCAAGAAGTCCCGGTGCCCGGGGGGGGACCTCGAGAGCGCCGATGGAGTATTAGCCGAGGGTTGCACCCGCACGTCCGGCCCCGCTGCCCAAGGTTCGCAAGTAACGAAATGCACGCCGCCGTGAATCCCCGTTGCACAGTTGATTGCATGCTGCACGACAGAAAGCACAGCCATTGAGTCGACTCCATAGGTTATGATCGTGGCTGTTGCTGCGCTTAAGGGACACGTGGGGAAGCCAAGGATGCACAGATTGCTGGAGGCGACGAGCGGCGGAAATATCCGCACAAGAGTCGGAGATCGCACAGGTGGCTCAACAAACGGTGAGCTGACCAACTGGCGATTCGCGGGAACGCCCAGATCCACAGCTAAATGTCAAGAGGACTCGAGGCGGCACACCGTGGGCCTCTTTGGCCCAGAGAATGCAATTCGGGGATGCCAGCCATGATCCCTGTACGAACAAATTCAAGGAACCAGCGTCCAGGCGCTCCCCTAAAAGAGAGCACATCACGGAAACCGGACACCATTCTACTAGTTGACATCTTATGTATAATCTGGTCCACGGGCGGAGCTCAAATAGCCCGATTCGGACTAAATGACCCAAAGATGGCTATTGGCGATAAATATGAAGCCCCCTATGCATTGATCTCAACTCTTGTGATGATCGCTTGGTGGACTGTTCTCAGACTATCTGGCAGCAGCGACCGACGCATACTCGGGTATGGCACCGAAGAATACAAACGCGTAATCACATCTAGCCTGTGGCTCTTCGGCGGAATTGCGGTATTTTCATACGTCTTCCAACTTGACACGCCCCGAGGGTACGTGGCTATCGCGCTACCTCTCGGAATTCTGAGCCTGCTCATAGGCCGATGGGCACTCCGGGCCCGCCTTATAGCGGGGCGCCAACGAGGGCTCGACCTTGAACGAGTGCTCGTTATCGGCAGTCCAGAGACAGTGGCCCACCTTCAGCGCCAGCTCGGAAGCCATCTCGAAGCAGGATATCTCCCTGTAGCCGCTTATCTACATGGTGCAGTCGCGACGCGAACCACCCGAGCTGACACAACAGGCCTGCCCGTCGTCGGCAATGGTGGTGACCTAGAAAACATTCTGACTGCAATTGAGGAGTGCGGGGCAACCGCAGTTGCGATATCTGCCGGCGCGTCTTTTGACCCAGATACGCTCCGCCAGCTCGGCTGGCAGCTCGCCGCACGAAACACCGGAATGATAGTGGCCCCAGCTCTCACAGACGTGGCGGGGCCGCGCATTCACACGCAGCCGGTCGCTGGACTCCCACTAATTCATGTCACAACCCCGAAATTGGATGGCGTGCGCGGCGCAATTAAGAGGATCTCAGATATTTTGGGGTCAGCCCTCTTGATTCTACTCCTCTCCCCGGTTTTCATAATTGTCGCGCTTGCGATCAAGGTCACCGACTCAGGCCCGCTCTTTTACTCTCAGGAACGAATCGGCAAAGAAGGTCAACCATTTCAGATGCACAAGTTCCGGTCAATGGTCGTCAGCGCCGATGCCCAACTCAGTGACCTCCTGAAGAGGCAGGGCACCCTCGATAAGCCGCTCTTCAAGGTTGCCAATGACCCGCGCCTGACTGCCGTGGGAGGCTTCATCCGAAGGTATTCCCTCGATGAGCTCCCACAGTTGTGGAATGTCCTACGCGGGAGCATGAGCCTCGTAGGTCCTCGCCCGCAGAGAAGAGCAGAAGTCGAACTTTATGAAGATTTTGCACACAGGCGCCTTATCGTCAAGCCGGGCCTGAGCGGTCTATGGCAAGTTAGCGGACGCTCAAATCTGACCTGGGATCAAGCCATTCGCTTAGATCTCTATTATGTCGACAACTGGTCCCTCGTCGGGGACCTAATCATATTGCTAAAGACACTTCGAGCAGTGATACAAAAAGATGGAGCCGTCTGACCGGCGTTCGGATCTGCCTAGGTCATGCGATCAATCCTTCCTAGGTCTGCCTTCAGGTACTCCGGCCTCACCAACGACGGCCCAAAGTGCTCCTCGAACCGTGCTTCCAGGTCGGCCTACTCTTCACGCAGGGATGCGGTCAAATACCGGTCTTCTTCATGATCCAACGACATCCGAAGGCCGTCGCGGATTCCTCGAGCGAAGCCTTCTAGTTTGGCGACACGTTGACGCTCAAAGAGGAGAGTCAACGCGATTTGCTGCGGGATCTGCCAGATTCCCTCGTGGGTGAAACCCAGATTACGGCCATGCTTGCGAGTGAAGAGGATCCGATTACGGGCCTTGTAATAGCATCGGGCAGGGCTGTGCCCAAACGCGAAGAACCGCTCAATGTGCCAGCGGCCCGCAAGGTCCTTTCGCGGCACTCGCAGCCAAGTTGGAGTTGCGCGTCCGACCTCGTGCAGGAGTGCAGTCGAGTTGACGCGAAGTATCGCGTAGCCAGCTTCCATGAGGCGCTGATTGAAATCGTAATCGACGTAGTCGATGAAAAAGGTTTCATCGAATCCCCCGACATTCCTCCACGCGCTGAGATCGAGGAGAGCCCCAGATGTGATAGCCCCCTTTCGGGCAGGCTGTCGATATCGGTCTAGGCGCGGCAGATCGAGACGCCGGTATTCCTCGATTGTTTGCTTATTTCGATCAACTATGTATGGCGTGACCATACCGATCCCGTCAACAAGCTCGGCGGCAAGCGCGGAAACCATCCCGGGAGAGCAGACGCTGTCCTGATCAAGCGTAAGGAGGCTTGCTGCTCCCAGGTTGAGGGCCGCCTCCGCAAGGCGATTAAGCCCCGTGGCGACGCCTTCATTGGCGGCGCTGAAGATAACTTTGGTGTTCGACGAGACGTCCGCGAGATTCGCGATTTCCACACTGTTGGACGAACCATTATCGTAAATGAGGACCTGAAGCACTTGCGATGATATCGCATTCAAGTTCTCCCGGAGGCGTTCGATGTCTGGTTCAAATGTGATGATTCCGGCAGTGATCATGCGAATGTCCTCGATCCGGTTAGTCGAATTATCGCGAGGTCATTGCCTGCGAAGGCGCTATCAACACGGCTCCGATGCATAGCCATTATGCCTTTCTTTGCCTTACAAGGGCGGAACGAAGTAGCCGAATCCAGTCAACGGTCTCGGCACGGCTTGCGGGCATAGCGAAAAGGACCGCGGCGAAAGCTCCGGTTCCGGCAAGAACTCCACCTAGAACGCCAAGGATCGCGGCGAATGGCGCCAGGGGAAGGGAAGCGATTGTGGATGCGGCGCCGCCGACGGCCCCGGCCAGAAGTACCTGCAGGCCGTTCGCGAAGAAGGCTCGCGCAGAGATGCCAGTGGCTCTGGCAAGCCATGTGACGAACAGCGGCCAGGAGAAGACCATTGCGACCGAGTACCCCCAGGCGACGCCTTCGAGACCGAATTGGGAACCAATGAAGATGCTAAAGATCTCGATCGGCTTCGACACTAGGTTGTAATTCAGTAATGCCTTTGGCTGCGCCTTCACAATGAATGCCCAGTAGTTCACGTGGTTGAAGACCAATACTGAGCCACCGATTGCCAGGATTTGGAAGACAGGCGCGGCCGGGCGCCACTGATCCCCGAGGACGAGGGGGATGAGACCCGGAGCAGTTCCCGCGGTGACAGCAAACACCCAGACGATGAGGGATCCGACGCCGAACTGGATCTTGCAAAGCAGCGCGTCCGGATCCCTTTGTTCGTCCTTCGCTCGGTTCAGCGTCGAGATCACCACTTGCGTGAGTGGGTCCAGAAATCTACCGGCAGGGGCGGTCAGCAGCTGATACGCGCGGTTGTAGTAGCCGAGTTGCGTCGCGCCGAGCTGAGAGCCGATAAGCATTGTTCCGATATTGCTTTGCACGTACGCGAGAAGCTGGGCGAAACTGTAGGTTGCTCCGATCTTGAAAAGGCGGATCGCATCCCGTCCTCGCCGCGGCGCCAACGGAATCCATCGGCTCGCGGACCACCGGTAAACAAGCGTCAGCAGAGCCGCTGTGAGGCTCTGCGCGACCAAGGCCCAGTATCCAGTCCCGGCCTTCGCCAGCAGGATCGCGGCCGCGAGGCCGACGAGCTGCCCAAGAATATCGCTGGCTACGAGGGCACCGAACTGCATATTGCGTGCCAGCTGGACCTGCAACTGGGCTGTCAATCCGCCCAAAAAAACGGCAATGGCGAGCGACGGCACGATCATGGCGAGGCGCGGCTCGTGAAATCCTGCGACCAACAATGGAGTACACGCAGCCATGAGAATCGCGCTGACCGCCGCGATCGCGGCACTCATCCAGAACAGATTCGATGCCTGCTGTCGGCTCAGCGACTGCTCCTGCAAGCCTGCAAGCGGGAGTCCGAAGTCGCGAAGGAGGTTGCCGAGCACGACGAAGATCTGCACCATCGCGACGAGGCCGAAGTCAGACGGCGTCAGAAGCCGGGAAAGGATGAGAAGCGATGCGATCTGGATAACGAAGGTCCCTCCGCTTCCTACAAGGACCAGGCCGCCTCCTCGAGCGCCTCGAATGGAGAGGTCGGAACGCACGTTGGTCATAGCAGTTGCCTCGAGCTCTCTGAAGGGGCCGCGCCCATACCGGACATTTCGAGGCCTCCGCCACGGACCCATGCACGGCCCAAAAAACGCAGCAGGCCGATGCGTCCGTAATACGCGGCAGAAGCAAAAATATGGTCCTTCCAGCTATTCCGCCTTGCACTTGCCAGCGCAGTGCGCACCGTTGGTTCCTTCAGGAGCTCCCGCAAAGTCGGGTGGCTCATTTGCCTCACACCGACGACGGCCATCACTCCCGTCAACACCTTGAGATAACTCAACATGCCGTCCGCTGCCGCCTGTGAGATGAGGCTATTTGCATCGTCGGTGAGGTCACTTCGATCGGAGATCGCTCTCACGACCCCGGCGAACTCCCGAACTGTGCGCGCGAGGGCCACGACCGTACGAGGAGTCGCCCTCCGCGTCACGCCTTGATCGTGGGTCTGGTCATACACGTACCAAACGTCGGAACAAAACGCCACACGGGCGGTGTCGAGCAGCATGAAAACGTTGTAGAGCCGGTCCTCAGCGTGGGATACCCCTTCACGGAAACGATAACGTCGGGCGAGCTCCCTCTTGTGCAGGGATGCAACAACATTAGTAACCGACAACAGAGGCGTCGGGCTATGAGGAGACGGCGAATCGGAGAGGGCACGAACGCACGCGGTCACAATCATGTCGCGCGTGCCGAGCAGCGGCTCGCTGGCCGAAGGTCCACCCGTTCGCCACTGCACAGTTCCACCTTCGTGGAGTATCCGGATCCCACCGATGACCACTTCGGCACGCGAAGTACGAGCGGCACTTATGGCAGAGGATAGGAACGCCGGCTCGAGATAATCATCTGCGTCAAGGTAGGCGATGAATTCTCCTCGCGCGTGATCCACTCCGGTGTTCCGGGCCGCAGACACCCCACCGTTCACACGATGAACCACACGAATGCGCGGATCTCGCCCTGCGATGAGATCGAGGAATTCGGCCATCTCCAGATTCGACCCGTCGTCAACGACCAACAGCTCTAGATAGCGATGCGTCTGGTCCAGGGTGCTGGCGACAGCGCGTTCAATCAGCTCCGGAGGTGTGTTGAAGACTGGAACGATGACTGTGACAAGGACGTCGTCACCGAATTCAGCGGGAGAAGACCGAGGCATAAGGGAGGACTCCATGAGCATTCCAAATCAGAAATTGGAAGACAAAACTTGTCATATAGGCGGACATGAATGCGACTGTGAGCACGTGGCGGGCAAGCTGGCTCCGGACCAGAGACAGCGCAAGTGGAACAGCGACTAGCTCTGCAGGAGCGAAATAGTAGTCCAAGCGTGAAAAGAGGTATGCGATCGTGGTAGTCGCGACGAGAACCGCCGTGCTTACGGCCAGCACGTTCACAATGGAGTCGGCGTAACGGTCACCGCGTCCGGCCTGACCGACCTTGACCAACGTAAATGCGAAGACTGCAACCGCGACGACCACAATCGCGGGATCGATCTTACGCGTCACCCCGTAATTTGACTCGAAATACCAGGCGTAGTGCGGTGCAAACTGCTCCACGAGCAGTGAAACCGTCTGCGGCACGACTAGAATGATTACGATCATCGCGAGCGCGATCGCGATGCGAGCGGCGCGACTGACCCGGATCCACATGAGCGGCCATACTGCGAACCACACGAGGGCACTCACGTGGAACGACGCGGCAAGCAGCGTGGCAAGAACGAAAGCAAGGTGCTTCTTGCGTAACGCGAACTCAATGGTGTTGACCAGGATCGCAATCGCGAGGCCCTGCTTCACAAGGTTGAAATCCTCGAGGTAGAAGCCGCCGAAGACATAGATAAACACCGACAGCGCGGGATTGATCGACATCCGGAGGAAGAAGCGGTAGAACAGCGCGATCGTGAGAAACGACGTAACGACAAAGATCCACTGATAGTCATCCGTTAGCAGCCCAACCGCCTTGTTGAGCAACACCCAGCCAATCTCTTGGCCGTCGACATCACCGCGTTGGATCTGCTCGAAACCTGGTGCGTACCGGAACCAGTAGTCGGTGCCGATGCCATAACGAAGGGCTGCGATCAGAAACAGGATCAAGAAGCTAATGCCTACGCCAATCGAACCCGCGATCCCGTCCCCGGTCAAGTTCAGCCGTGACGTCAGGGGCGAAGACTCAAGAGAAAGCGTCCACAGGGGGCTCGATCGAGGAGGCCTCCGACGCAAGAGCATGGCCGCGCTTGCGAGTAATCCGCCGAAAAGGTAGATCATCGCGGATCACGCACGTAAGAGTTGGTAGGCACGTCGGCTCAATGTTTGTTTGAGAATCCTATGCTTTAAGATCAGCCAAACTCTCGCGACCTTGTTGTGATGGAGAAGTGATGCGAATGTCTGAAGCTCATTACGCGTCGTAGGGTCGAGTAAATCGCTGTAGGCGCCGAGAAAGGTAGCCGCCTGGGTGTAAGTCCGAACTACGGCCCTGCGATTCCCCCTGAACAGCTTAGACAAGATGAACGGGAGCCCCGACCTGTCCACACTTCCGAGCATGTTCTTGCTGTGCTGACGATATTGAACGAGCGGGGTCGAGACGTACGACATTCGGCCGAGGGTTGATGCAATGAGCGCCACCCACCAGTCGTGCATGATCGCCTTGGTCGCATCGAACTCGCGAGCACGGAACACATCGGCGAGAGCGCCATTGAACAGCATCGCACACCCGGGGATTGCGTTCTCCGCGAGCAGTGACTTGTAGCTGATGTCATTCGGACGGGCACGGATCTGCTCCATGAAGGACGGGTTGATTAGTCCGAGCCGAGCATCGACAACCGCCAGATCCGAATAGACAAGGCAAGGTTGTGACGGGAACTGCGCCTCGATCTGCTGACAGCGAAGAACAAGACGCTCGAGCTTGTCAACGCTCCATACATCGTCTTGGTCGCAGAATGCCAAGTACGGGGCGGAGTCAGCAACTCGGAGAAGCCGAAAAAAATTATCCCGAGCGGACCTAACGGCACCGCCTCGCACAAGGCGTACTCGGCCGGGATGTTCCTCCGAAAAGGCCTGGACGATACCGAGGGTGTCGTCGCCTGATCCGTCGTCGGCGACTATAAGTCGCCAATGCCCGTGGCTCTGCGATGCGATGGAGTCCAGCTGTTGCCGGAGATGGAGTGAACCGTCGAAAGTAGCTAGCAGCACAACGACCAGATCACGGGGAACCGTGCGCGTCGCAGTTGACACGTTGTCATTCACTTGGCAAGGTCCTGAGTTACGTCGGGGAGTTGGGGCGCGATGGCCTGGCTAGAGCAGCGACAATGGCAGTGCGCCTGCCTATCTTCGGGATAACCAGGCACACTGCGCTTATTTATGCAAACCGAGCTTCTCGGAGCTTACGCGTTGCTCCGCTGCCGGCGTACGAACATCAGAGTGCCGACGATGGCTCCACCCAAGACGAGGGCGCCAGCGGCAATCCAAATCAGGAGAATCGGCAGGGTCGCGCCCGTGTTGGCCAAGCTGGCGCCTTGGCTGTTCTGATTTTGATTGCCCTGTGCATTCCCAGGAACAACAGTCAGGGCAGCCGTGCCGACGTTGCCCGATGTCTGGCCTGTAGCGGTAAGTGTGTAGGTGCCAGATGCATTAGAGGGCAGCGTAACGTTCACGGATGCAGACCCATCCGCCGCGGCCGTCTTGTTGAGCGAGGTGAGCACAGCAGCCTTGACGACGGAGAGCGTCACAGTCGTGTTGCCGCTCACCGAGTAGGTCACCGTCTCACCTCCCGTGAACGAACCTGCCGCAAAGCCCACAGGCGTCGTGGCGCCAGGCGACGGAGTTCCCGAAACCGTGACGTTGCCGCCAGGCACGTACCCGGCCGCCGAGGCGACCGTCGGAACTGCAACCAGAGCAAGGACGGCGATAGACAACGCCGCAAAGAGTTTCTTCATGAGCTATATCCCCAGTTCTATAGCGATAACGGAGTGCCGGATCGAGACGATGTCCGACATGTACACCGAGCTGCGTCCGACATGTACACCGAGCTGCAGCCTAGCCTAACTTGTCCTCGCAGGAAAGTGGTTTCGCTGAAGTTGTTATTTGGTTAACTGTGGGTGTCGCAATCACGGTCGGGAGCTGGCTCGCCCCAGCCGGGCCAAGAAACTGGAACCGGAGCACGGCCGACTGGGCCGGCGCCAAGGTAATGTCCGTTTGGGCCACAGAGTAGTCAGCGTCCATGTCCGTGTGCAGGTTGAAGGCAGCGCCGTCTTTCCTAGCGCCCAGATACACCGACCCAGGAGGCGCATATACATTTATCTGGGTCTTCACGTCGCCCGGCCTGAGACCGGCCGCTCCCCCACCAGTAACGTACGGGGGCAGCGACGTGGCAGCGTCCGCGGGCGCTTCGTTTTTCAGGCGCACCTGTACTTCCCATAGCGGTCGCCCATCCGAACGACACATGGCTGCGCCGACCTCATGCGACACCCGCAGGTAGTAATCCATTTTCGCGCCTGTGGCGTCGTTGAGGTAAACGCCGAAGGCGCCCCCGGAAGGCGGCTGTGCGGGGAGCGTCCCAGCAAGATCGCTTGCCTTAAAGAGCGACTCTTCCTCTGGTCGCGCGCTCCACAACAGAACCCGGCGCTCGGCCGATGCCTTTCCCAACGCTGCAAACATCGCCTTCGGCTGGAACCCTCCCCCCGACACCCTGGCAAACACAGCGGCCGCTGCGGACGCGAAGTATTTATCCTTCTCAGTCGTCGAGTCGTTGTAATGAGCGTAGGCGTCACTCAGCAACGCCTGAACCACATTGCTGCTGCTCAAAGATTCCCCATCCGGAAGCACAACCGGCCCAGTTGCATCGAGCAAATAGCTGAGGGCCACCGGGTCCAGGGAGAAGACACCGTCTACCGCCGTATTGAATCGCTTTCGCCACATCTCGGCTGCCAAAGTCGCGGTCAGGGGGAACTGAGGGGTCAGGTTCACATCTTGCAGGTAGCGGCCCGTAATTGCCCCGTACAGACCCTGAGTTTGGGGAGGAAGAGCAAGGACGGACGCCTGAAACTCAGGGAAGTCTTTGGCCTCAGCCTGTTGGACAAGCGAAATCCGTCCGTTGTCCACATGGACAAGGGCCACCGCGCCGGGGATACCTCCAGTACTCCGCAACTCAGCATTGTTGAGGAAGAGCAGAAGGTAGTTCCGGGGTCCCTCACCTCCCAGCATCTGTGGCAGAACATGGAGTCCCTGGTTGACTGCCGAGACCTGCTGACTCGCGTCCTTCAGGTAGCCCGTCAGACGTTCAACATCCGCCTTCACTTGCGGAAACGTACCGTATCCCGGCTGCAACGCAGCGGCGGCGTTATAGGCCCTGCGTAACACAGAATCTGCGTTGTCCACTGTGGAACCCGTTGAACCGAGAGCGTTCAGATCTACAGCGCCATTGACGAGCCCCAACTTTGTCGGATACAGGTCCGCAACCACGGAAGACACTGGGAGTACAGCGTTGTGCACGACATCGGAAAGAATTCCCGTAGCGTGCTGGGTTGCTGAAAAATTCTCTCCGAGTGCCGGCAACATCCCCGCCGCTCGCCAAATCGGATCGTTCACGTATTGTTCGGCCGCGTCCACATGCGTTGCCAACTGGGTGGCAATTTGACGAGCCTCGGCTGGATGCCCCGATGTGATCTCGGCAACGAGCTGACGGCTCAGCGGCTCCGCTACGGCAAGTTCCTTTTGGGCCAAATAAGCACGCACGCCGAGCCAGACAGCACACGCAATAACCATGAGGCCCAGGAGTATGCCAGCAATTCCTAAGCGCCTAAAGCGGATGCCCCGGCCATTCCTCAGCTGGCGCGGGCGCAGCTGCTTTACCTGCTCAGTCATATGTATAGGCCATAATTCTTTGAGAACGGGTGGGACCATGCATCGGAACAAGGCTCAGTGCCCCCACGTCTGCCCCCCATCTTGGGAGACATCGGTGCCATCCGCTGACCATAGCCAGACCACCGGCCCAGCGCTTGCCAAGGCGACGGGTGCCTTCGCACCTGCCGCACACCCGATTCGGTTTGGTAGCGCGCCCTGAACTAACGGGGAGGGAAGCGAACCAAAAGCTACTCCGTGGCAGTTTTCAGGGTCCGAAAACGCAATAAGAAAGCCGGTTCTCCCAGAGGCGAGATCCAGCACGTCCGGTCCCCCCACCTTTGTCCAAGGATGTGTGCTCGCTCCCCGGCTCCATAGTCCGTCCGCGCACAAGAGGGCCACAGAACCATCGAATCGAACTGCGAGTCGAAGCGCCACGGAACATGGCACGGGATCAGATGCTTGTCCTAGCTGCACCGATCGCCCGTCGACGTCGAGATATGGGGCTGATGCAAGCGCCTGAACTGATGGCTCCCAAGACGTGCCAGTCGCTGTCGACCAATAGTTCGGAGTGCATTGAGCCCCGCCGGCTACAACGCTCCACACGCGACTCCCGCTCAGGCCCAGGGCGAGTACTCGCCCTGCCGGGAACGAGTCAGTCGAGACCCGCCTCCACGACAGTCCGCCATCAGACGTTCGCTCGATCACGGCGGTGGAACTTCCGCACGCTCCGCCTGACGACCTCCAAGCGTCCGTTGGTGACTCTGGCACGAGGAATCGGGGGCCAGCACCGTCCGATACAGCTGGCTTGACGGCCGTGGCCGTCCCCGTAGGCGACGCCGATCGCGACGGCGAAGGCGAAGGTCGCGACGAGAACGTCGGGAGTGGCGCCGGTGTGCCGCTAAAGACAGGCCTGGCCGATCCGAAGGCGAGTCCCGAAAGCACCACGTCGATGAATATCAGTATGGTGATGCCGGCAATCAACCAGCCTCGCCGGCGCGCCCCATTCGCGCTATTGAGGTTCACCGCAAGATACCCCCAGGCGTGAGGTGAGCTGCGATTGTCTGGACCTCGACGTCGAGGCGAGCGGCGACTCGCTGATAGACGTCAACCGGTCTGAGGTAAGGATCTTCGATGTCGTCGTCATCGGGATTGCCGGGGGGTTCGACAAAACCGCGCCTTGAGCGGGCCGCCTCCACGAGGAGACACAGGTCGGTAAGGGAAATCCGATCATCCGCGGGAATCGAAGCGAGGAGCCGGGAAAACTCCCGAATGGTGAACGTCCGGCGGGAAGCCCGCGGGACAAGCTGAACCACGGCCCCTCGTTGGGCGCGTGTCGCTGTGAGAACGAGGTCAGCCGTGGCAACAAGCTCTTTGGTCACGACGCGCGCGCGATGTGCGTCGGGATTGCCGCCGTACATTCTCGAAAGCATCGCGGCCTCCGGCGCCATCGACGTGCCTTCCCGCGCGATTAGGCCGGCGCTCGAAACTCGGAGGTCTCTGCCTGTCCGTGCCCTGAGCAGCTGTTCAGCGATCGGAGATCGACAGATATTCCCCGAGCACACGAACAGGATGTGGAACGTCTGCAGTGCCACGCCTACCCGACCGTTCCACGCACTCGACGAGCAGTCGCGCGCTCAGTCTTGCCGATCTCGGCCTCATCCTCGGCATACACCGGTCCGTATCCGTACCCATAAGCCTGGTAGCCGTAGGCATGTGGTCCTTGAACGGGCAGCATCGTCAAGACGAAGCCGAATACACGAGCACCCACGTTTTCGAGCGCGGTCACAGCCGCGCCAAGCTGACTGCGATGCGTCCGGCCTGCAGCCACCACCACAATGGCACCTCCCGCGGTTTTGCTCAAAATCGCGGCATCAGTGACTGGGAGGAGTGGGGGGGCATCGAAGAGCACATAGTCGAAATCTTGTTCCAGCTGGCGAACTAGCGCGTGCATTGCGCTTGAGCCGAGAAGCTCACTCGGATTGGGAGGCACGCTCCCAGCGGGGAGAACGTGGAGATCCCCACGACCCCACGGCTGGATAACATCGTCCATGTCCGCACGCCCAATCAACAGATCGGTGAGGCCCACGGCCCCTTCGAGACCCATGTACTCAGCCAGCTTCGGTCGCCGCAAGTCTGCGTCGACCACAATGACCTTGTGGCCAGCGTTGTCGAGCGCGATCGCCAGATTCGACGCCGTGCTGCTCTTGCCCTCACTCTCGATGGACGAGGTTATAACGAAGCTGCGGGAACCTGCACCGGCATCAATAAACTGCAGATTCGTCCTCAGAGTGCGGAATGCTTCGGCACGCGGGCTGCGCGGATCGTCCTGCACGATGAGAGGCCTCTTCGCGGCCTTCGGATTGATCGTGGTGCCGCCCAGAATCGGTGAAGAGCTAATCATCTCAATGTCGCGCACATTTCGAACCCGATTGTCCAAGGTATGGCGAAGCATTGCAGCACCCACCCCAAGGGCGAGGCCAGCGATCAGCCCAATGCCAAGGTTGAGCAGGACGTTCGGGGTCACGGGAGTAGACGGCACCTGCGCTTCCTGAACCCGCGTCAACTTGACCTGAGATGAACTCTGTGCGCCAGTTGACTCGATGTTCTGAACCACGTTGGTCAAGCTTTCAGAGGTGAGGTTCGCAATATTCGCTGCCTGAACCGGATCCGGCGAAACCGCCGAGATCGTAATGAGAGTCGTGTCGAGCTGCGCACTCGCCGTGACCGTCTTCGCGAGCTCGTCAGCCGTCATCGAAAGGTGCAAGTTGGAAATAACGGGCAGCAGGACTATCGGCGTTGTGACGAGACCAGCGTAAGTCTTCACGCGCTGCTGGGTGAACGTACTCCCCTGCAAGAGATCTGTGGCGGTACCGCCCGACTGCGTGGACACGAAAACCTGGGCTGATCCCTTGAACTGGGGTTTAGTCAGAATAGATATCCCCGCAGCCGCCCCGACGCCGGCTAGCGCCATCACTACGATCAGGATCCAACCGGTACGTACGATCCGGATGTAGTCTCGAAGCTCCAAAGGGGATCCCCTTCCCTGTTTGCCAAGCCGCGCGGCGCGCCCCCAAACATGTTGCCACACGACAGCCGATCCAGCCGACCGAAACGAAGGACAAAGGAGACAATGGCATCCACGCGCCTGCAGCAGTTGACCTGGGCCGGGCTAGCTCTCGCGGCCACTGTTGCATGTGGTTTGGCGGTCGAACATTGGGCTCCGTATTCCCATGTGGCGGGCCTGACGGCCTATCTTGTCGCGTGGCTGCCGATGCTGGCGGCCCTCGTGCTGAGCTACCACGGTTCCAGTTTTCGTCAAACCGTCATGTCTCTGGGTTTCCGAGTTCATCCCACGGACATCTTCTGGGGCGTGGGGCTAGCCTGCGCAGCGCGTGCCGCGGACAGTTACTTTCGGATCCTGTTGACAGGCTTTACAGGACTGGAACGGCAGCCGACGCTCGGAACAACCATCTCGGGATCAACGTTCGTCATAGGAGTGGTCGCCCCCGTAATAATTGCACCCTTGTTAGAGGAATGCTTCTTCCGGGGCCTCATCCAGCGCACACTCACCGAATTGCTGAGACCTCGCCGGCTTTTCGTGCGAGTCTGCGTCGCTGTTACGAGCACATCCATTGTCTTCGCGGCAGTCCACGTCTTGCTGGCAACGCGCACCCCCGTGGAGATTGTGGCGCTCATGGCTGGAACCTTCGTCTTCTCCCTTGGTGCAGGAATCGCGGCCGCGGCCACAGGACGTCTCGGCTCCTCCGTGATCGGTCACGTGGTGTTCAACGGCCTTGCTGTGTGGCTCACTTGGCCCGCATAACATGTCAGGTTCCGAGTTATAACTGTTCGGATCTAATCGATGGCCCCGGCTCGACGAGAGCCCGTCTTGGTCGTCTAGGATCAACGAGCCCCAGAACAATGGCTCTGCGCAACTTGACGGAGCGGGCGGGCGGATGTCCGTTACGACCAAGCACCTTCGAGAGCAGAGAGCGCAACGAATTCGAAGGGCCCGGACGGGAGGGCTTTTAGCACCCACCCAGAATCGTGATGGTTCGAGGCGCTCACGCCCTGTAGGCGCTTACCGTCAGCTTTCCGTGAATCTCGATGGTAGCTCCTCGGAGAGCAGTCACCGATATCTCTGTCGTATTTGCAGATTCGTCGCGCATCATCGGGACAGGAGCAATTGATGACCCGGCCCAGTTGACGACCGTCGACGCGGCGACGCCGGAAGCAAACCCTATCTCGCCTGTGCCGGTCCGGAAGGTGTTTGCGCCCGTGGGGACTGGGAATCCGCCGAGTCTCAGGTTGCCAGAGACCGTCGCATCGAGAGTCGCGATGAGATCGAAAATGTAAGTTACTCGTTCACCACTCGTAATCATTCGGCCCGATTGAAATGAATAGCTCGCTGAACCGTCGGTCGTGGACCCGATAACTGTGGGCGTGAAATCGGCCGTATCTTGTCCGATGCCCTCGTGATAGTCGAGCGAACCGTCAATGAATCCATAGGTACGAGTTCCCCGCATATTGAGGCCAGTGGTTGTCCCTGTCAGAGCTGCTCCCGGTACCATCGACATGCCCGCCACCGTGAGACGGTCAAAATACGCACCAACAGCGGCGGTGTTGTCAATTGCGTGATACGGATGGGCACATGCCACATCATCTGGAAGAGTGGCGGACGACCACTGCGCACGACAGGCCAAGAACCTCGGGCGAGGCGTGTGTGAGCCTCCGTTCGATCCGATGACGAAGCCAGTCCGCATCGTATCGGAGAAGCAGCGGATCAGATCGGAGTCTCCGACCAACCTGAAGCCGAAGGACTTCGGGAATCGGCTCGTCATTTGGGCCGCTTCTGCCAGGTCGGGTCCGATCCATGGATGCACGTCGGTCCAACTATTCGATGCCGTGTCCACGACGCCGGCAGTCCAGTCCCGCATAACAATGTCCCGGAAGTGCGAATCACCCATGTTCGCTTCAATGGCGACATTGTTTGAGATGTTCATCGCGGTTGTATTGTAGAAGCGCAGATCGTAGGCGAACAGCTCCGCGCCCGGACCGGATCGTGTGATCAATCCGCGCTGAACACCGTCGCGAAAAGTCACCTGGGTGAGGGTGAACCGGATAACTTTTCCAATGGAAAGGATGTTGAGCGCACACAGGTTTCCGTCAAGTGTTCCGCCAACCAGGCATTTGTCCTGCGCATATTCCCCTTCAGGGACATCGGGCGTGTACTCGATCAGCGTCCCCATGTGTGACGCGGCATAAATGCACGCATCAACATCAAGGATGAGGGAGTTAGATTTCGTGATAATAAGGCTGGTGTCGAGACGATATTCGCCCGGCGGGAAGTAGAAAGTCCGTCCGGGGTTCGCGTCGAGCGCCGCCTTGATAGCGGCTGTCTGTGACGAGCCTCGCCCTCGCACGACGCCAAACTGAAGGACATTGAGCGTTGATTCTCGCACCGAAAACAGCGTGTCGATTTGGGCCTTTTTATAGCCGGTTTCGTCCGTCATTCCCCTCCTAACGGCGTGCGTGTGGCTGTATTGGCGCACCGTGGCACTGCGGTCTAGGGCTAGATCCGGGCGCCGACGGCTTGCCGCGATCAAATCCTCCGAATGAGCCGCGTTCATGACCCTACTCATCGAAATCCTTCGGCGCGCCGGTCGAGGTCGGTTGACAAAGGTGATCGCCCGATCGCGACGGCTGTACTCCAGATCCAACCTACGCCTAGTCCGCCATACTTTGGTAACTTCAGGCCCGGTTGCTATCAGCCGCGAAGATCAACGCCCAGCACCATTCCTTTGGGCCCGGTCAGAGCATTTCGGCGGACCTGTCTCGAGGCCGCGGATGAGGGGCAATCGGACCATAGGCGCACCTGTCGTCGCAATCCCAACAGATCAGGCCTACCCGACCGGAGCGGTCTGGCCGACGAGGCAGGCGCCCGTGCTGATCGGCGCGGCGAGCTCGGTGGAGACGCTTGCGTCCTCGCGCACGAACTGCCCCACGAGACACGTGCCGTTGAGCCGCACCGAGACGGTCAGTGTGGGTGCCTGCAGGTTGGCGCTCGTCTGATCCGCGGTGCGCTGCATGGCCCCGGCGCTGAAGCCGGCGGCTGCGAGCGCATCGGTCAGGGTCTTCGCCGAGACCTGCTGTGTGGACACTGACTGCGCCGCCTTGGTGAGCGCGCTCCCGAACAGCACGAGGTTGTCCGCGTCCGGAACGCTGGGGTCGAAGCGCGCGAGCGCCGGCTTCGTCGGGGTGGGCGAGGCCGCCGCCGTGGTCCGCGTGGCCGAGGCCGAGGGGCTTGCTGCGGGCCCGGCGCCGTCCTGGCGCGGGGGCGCGAACAACCCACCGACCACCACCGCGACGGCCCCTAGGACCACGAGCGCTGCGACGACGGTCACCAGCACTGCCACGCCCCTTGGCGGACGACGGCGGCCCTCGGGTTTCGCGCGCACCTCGCCTTCCTTGACCTCGCTCATGACGCCCCGACCGTTCCCCGGTCGTCGACGAACGTCACGGCCATCCACGGGAAGACCCAAAGGTCCAAAGCCACGAGGACCCCGGCCACGAGAACAATCAGGATCGCGACCCTCACAGCGACGGGTCCCGGCAGAATCCTCCACAGGGCTCTGTACACGCTAGCCATCCTTCGCGAGCAGTTGGGCCAGCTCGGCTGGCGGCGCGGTGTCGAAGCCCACGAACGTCCCGTACGCCGCGACGCGCTCGAGCGGCGGGAAGACGGCCGGGTAGCACGTGGTCAGGGTGATGAAGCGGTCGGCGCCAGCGGTGCGCGAGACGGTGGGGACGGCGTCGAGCACGTTGATCGCGTCGGGCTGCACGAACTGGAAGTTCCGGAACGTGTACGTGTACCAGCCTTGGGCGGTCTGGATGTAGATCTTGTCCCCGAGGCGCAGCTTGCTCAGGTTGAGGAAGCTGTTGCCGTACCCGATATCGTGCGCGGCGACCGCGAAGTTGCCCACGGCGCCGGGCATGGCCGTGCCCGTGTAGTGGCCCACGCCGGCGGTGACGCTGTTGAGCACGCGGTCGGTGTCCACGGACTCGCGCAGGATTCGGCGCCAGTCGGCGCCCAGGCGCGGAACGTAGATGACGCCGATCGTGTCCGCCACGCGGGCGGGCTCGGCCATGACCGGCACGGTGGCGGTCTTCGGGGCGGCAGGTGCCGAGGGCTGGGAGGCCGAGGGCTGGGAGGCCGGAGCGGACGGTTGGCCCGGCGAAGGCGAGGTTGGCGCGGTGGTGGGCGGCGTCGGCGTCTGGGACTGAAGCTCGCGCATGAGCTGCCGGCTCTGGTCAGCGGCGACCTGCGCCTGCTGCAGCCCGACGACCCAGGGATTGAAGAAGGCGTACCAGAGCACGAACAAGCCGATGATCACGGCGACTGTGATGAGCAGTTCCCCGAGAATCTCGAGGGCGTTAACCCATCCGGGCCGCGTAGCCACACCCCGGCTCGACTGCACGTTCCTCCCCCAAAAAGCTGCCTACGGCCTCTAAGAGAATACAGCGGCGAGCCCGCGTCCCGCTCACGTTGCGCCGCGCCGCGAGCTGCGGCGCAGGGAGGGTCCCAAAGTTTGTTAAAGGAGCGGAGTAATTCGACCCGAATTTCAGCTTGGAGTTTCCTCGAAATTCCATGAGCAGACGCTGAAACCGGGATCGAAGTCCCACTTTCATGGAAATGCCGCTGGGCCGACGGGGCAATGAGTACGCACTTTCTGCCGTCGCTACTTGGCCCGGAGAGCGCCAAACCACCCGACCGGGACTAACGGCCCCGGGACCAACCACTCGAATTTGGCCATCTGAAGACGCGATTCCAGCGACCTGCCTTTACCGGCTTTCGGCGCCTCAAGACCGTGAAATTACCCGCCGGAATCCAGCCGGCACCAACCCAAGGTCTCCCGATGGCACCGGTCTCAGCCTTCAGGCGCATCGCAATCTTGTCTACCTCGACCGTGGTCGGGGCTCTCCTCGTGGTCGCGGGATCGTCCGTGGCCTTCCCTGTGGCCTCCCCGCCCGAGGGGGCGGTCGCGGCCCAGGCGAGCGCCGCCGTCGTCCTCGATCCCCTCGCGGAGCACGCCGAACTCGCCCAGATGGCCCGGGAAGCCACTCGGGAGCAGGCGGTCCTCGCCG
>NZ_JBKZWT010000120.1:0-10447 GCF_047759905.1 Sinomonas sp. G460-2
ACTGCACGCCGGCTCGTCGGTGGAGATCCTCGAAGAACCGCGAGACGGGCCCGCTCGTGACGCGGCGCATCGCGCGGTCCTGGAACTCGAGCACCGTGACGGAGCAGCCGAGCTTGGCTGCCGCCGCGGCGACCTCGAGGCCGATGTAGCCCGCGCCGATGACGACGACGCGGCGACCGGGCGCTAGTTCGCGAGCGAGGTGGCGCGCATCGTGGAGCGTCTTGAGCAAGAGGACGCCGCCGAGCTCGGCGCCGGGGACCGTGACCCGCCGCGGCGTGGACCCGGTGGCGAGCACGAGCTTCGCATACGGCACCGTACGCCCATCGGCGAGGACGAGCTCGCGGCGATCCCGGTCGATCGTGGCGGCCGAGCCGTGCACGCGCTCGATTCCGCGGGACTCGTAGTACGACTCCTTCCGCAGCGGTGTGGGCTCCGCGGGGGCCCCGCCGGTGAGGAGTTCCTTGGAGAGCGGGGGCCGCTCGTAAGGGACGGCGTCGTCGGAGTCGACGAGCACGATGCGCCCTTCCCATTTCCGAGCCCGAAGGCCCGCCGCGACCCCCACGCCTGCGTGGCCCGAGCCGACGATGACCACGGGTCCCTCCACGCCCTCTCCGTTCAGGAGCGGTCCGCTGGTGGCTGTGGACTCACTCATGGCGGCTCGCCTCGGTCTCGCGGCCTTCGACGATCACCACGAGTCGGTGCGGGCCCGAGTTGGTGAGATTGTTTCCGCGCACGTACTCGATCTCGTGGTCGGGGTGAAAGCTCACCGAGGCGAGCGCGCGGCCCAGGAGCTCCGCCGTGACCTTCGTCTCGAGCCGCGCGAGCGGGGCCCCCAGGCAGCTGTGCACTCCGTGGCCGAAGCCGAGGTGGCCGGACGTGTCTCTGTCGAGGTCGAACACGTCCGGGTCGGGGAACTTCGCGGCGTCGTGGTTGGCCGCGGCGGGCATGAGCCGCACGATCGCGCCTTTCGGGAGCGTGACCCCGGCGACCTCGACCTCTTCGGTCGTGATGCGGCTGACCCGTTGGACCGTGCCGCGGAACCGTGCGAGCTCTTCGACGAACAGTTCTGCGTCCGCGGGTGCACGGTGCAGGCGGTCCAGGAGCTCGGGCTGCTCGGCGACGACGCGGAAGGCGTTCGCGAGGAGGATCGTCGTCGTGTCGTGCCCTGCGATGAACACGAACGCGCACAGCTCCTTGGCCTCCTTCTCGGTGAGCTCACCCTCCTTCCACATCCTCGCGATGTGGCCGCCCACGGAATCGTTGCCCTCGGCGTGCAGGCGTTCCATCGTGTCCTTGAGGTACGCGAAGAACTCGTTGGCGCTTTGTTCGTCCGTGCCGGTGCCAGGGGCGTTGCGGGCCAGGCGGCCGAAGTAGCTGAACGTCTCGTCCGACCAGAACTTCATCTTCTCGAAGTCTTCGGCCGGCACGTCTAGGAGGCCGCTGATCGTCGACATGCTGAGCGGGATCGCGTAGTCCTCGACCACGTCTCCGCCGCCCCGGGCCACAAGAGCGTCGAGCAGGCCCTCGGCCGTCTCGCGGATGCGGTGCTCGAACAGCCCGATTGCCTTGGGCGTGAACGCCTTCGCCACGATTTGCCGCAGCCGCGCGTGGTCCGGCGCGTCGATGAGGGTCAGGAATGTGAGCGGCACCGGCGTGACGACCTCCGAGGAGAAGACCTTCGGGGCCCGCAGCGCTTTGCGGACGTCCTCGTAGCGGGTGATGAACCAGACATCGGAAGCCGGCGACGCTGCGCGCAGCACTGGAGCGTTCTCGAGCATCCACCGGTAGTGCCGGTAGGGGTCGCCCTGGCTGCCATCGTCGACGACCTTGAACGGCTCGAGTTCGCCGGGCCAATCGAGCTCGTGGGAATACGGTGGCGGGGTGGGCACGGCGTTCGGGTCCGAGACGACGTGGGAGGCTCCGCCGTCGTCGGCGGTTGCTCCCGTGAACGGGCACGTGAGGGTCATCTCGCCCTCCTTTCCGGCCGGCGGGGCGCGCCAACGCGCCCGGCTCTGACCTTGGGTGTGGACTCCGGGCGGCACCTCGGCCTTCCGGGTGACGTGGATCACGTCGTTGAGTCGAGCTTGGCGCAATCGGTGAGGCGGATCCCATGACCCTTCCGGTGGACGGAAGAATTAGCGGTTGCCGCGCGGATCCGGGACCCCGCCGAGCGCTCGCGTCATGCCGTGCGCAGCGGTCGTGAGGGCGGGGACAACGCGCGGCACGAGGTCGGCCTCGGCGCGCGGCAGGATGCAGTTGAGCGCCGCGGCGATGTGGGGGCGCTGGGACGATTCGCCGGGCCCGAACACGGGTACGGCGACGCCGATCCATTCCGTGCGCCCGATTCCGGGCGGCGCCGAAAAGCCCTTCTGCCGGGTATCGGCGAGCTGGCGCCGCAGCGCCTCAGGATCGGTGACCGTCTCGGGCGTGATCTTCTCGAGCGGGCCCTCGAGGGCGCGGCTCTGCACGGCGGGGCTCGAGAAGGCCAGCAGGACGAGGCCGCTCGAGGACGCGTGCAGGGGCATGCGTTCGGCGATGTTCGCGGCATCGAGCGGTGACGCGGGGGAGGAGAGCCGCTCGACGTAGAGCGCCGTCCCATGGTCGAGCACGGCGAGCGTCACATGCTGCTTCACGGTGGACTGCAGGTCCTCCATGAACGGCAGGCAGACCTCGCGCAGTGTGAGCGCCGGCGAGGCCCGCGACGCGAGCTCCCACATGCGCAGTCCGGGCCGCAGGTCCCCGTTGCCGGCACGCTCGAGGAGCCCGTGCCTGACGAGCTCCTCGGTGAGTCGGTGCGTTGTGGTGAGCGGCAGGCCCGAGCGGCGCGCGAGGCTGCTCAGGCTCAGCGACGTGGTCCTGCGGTCGAAGCAGCTCAGGATCCGCACCACGCGGCTGATGATGGAGTCTCGCGTCGGCGTCGTCATCCGCGGCCCCCTGTCGTCGAAGCCGGGTGTCCCCTAAGCATCCTCGCGCAGATTGTTGCCCGCGGTCTCTCCGCCATCGATCGCGAGACTGGCGCCGGTCATGAACCGCGATTCGTCGGACGCCAGGAACAGGATGAGGTCGGAAATCTCCGCGACCTCGGCTGCCCGATCAAGCGGGATCTGGCCGAAGCCGCGCTTGAGCCCAGCCGTCATGGGCGTGTTGACGGAGCCTGGATGCACCGAGTTGACCCGAATGCCGTACGGGCCGAGGTCGAGTGCGCTCGTCTTCGTGAGCCCCTGCACGCCCCATTTCGCGGCGGCGTAGGCGGCGCGGTTCTTGAAGCCCACAAGGCCGGCGATCGACGAGATGTTGATGATCGAGCCGCCGCTCGCTTTCATCACGGGCACGGCGGCCTTCATGCCGAGGAAATTGCCCGTGAGATCGATCTCGATCGTGCGGCGCCACTCGTCGACGTCTGCCTCCTCGACGCTCCCGCGTGTGAAGATCCCGGCGTTGTTCACGAGAACGTCGAGCTTGCCGAAACGTTCGACGGCGGCGCTCACCGCGCGCTCCCAGCTTGCGAAGTCCGTGACGTCGAGATGGACGAACAGGGCGACGTCGCGACCGGCCTCGGCGTTGATCTTGGCGGCGAGCGCGCGGCCTTCGTCGTCGAGCAGGTCGCCGATGACGACCTTGGCGCCGTGGCCCGCGAGGACACGCGCATGCGACGCGCCCATCCCGCGGGCCGCGCCCGAGATGAGCGCGACCTTCCCGGCGACGCGTCCCCCGGTCGTGGCCGCGCCGGTCGCCGTGATGCTCGCGTTCGTGCTCATCGCGTGGCCTCCTTCGGGAGTTCGGGTCCCCGCTCGACGCCGCGGTCCACCCCGCGGAGCGCCGCGAGCCGCGCGATGTCCCGGCCCGCTCGGTAGCCGAACACGAGGGCCGCGCCGATGTGCGAGCCGTAGCCGGGGTAGCCACCGCCGAAGACGCTCCGCGCCGCCGCGCCGACGGCGAAGAGACCCGGGATCGGGGCGCCCTCCTCGGTCACCACGACGTTGTCGCGGTCCACGGAGATGCCAGCGAACGTGCCGAGATCGCCCATCTGGATCTTGGCTGCGTAGAACGGGCCCTGATCGAGCGGGGCGAGATTCGGGTTGGGCCGGTGCTCGAGGTCGCCCCGGAAGTGGTTGTACTCCGTCGAGCCGCGCCCGAATTCGGGATCCGTGCCCGCGGCCGCGTGGACGTTGAACTCCGCAACGGTCTCCCGCAGGCCTGCGGGGTCAACCTCGAGCTTTGCTGCGAGCTCCTCGAGCGTCTCGCCACGCACCAGATATCCCATCTTGTAAAAGTAGCCACGCGGCATGGGCCAGGGCTTGGCATAGCCGATCCCGTATTTGTGCATGGCCTTCGCATCGCCGATCACGTACCCGAACGTCTTCTCCTCGGCGGAGTTGTGCCTGATCATGGCGCCACCGAAGTCGTGGTAGCTCAGGGCTTCGTTGCCGAACCGGCGGCCGTGTCGGTCGACGGCGATAAGCCCGGGCAGCCCAATCGCGCGCAGATGCGGGAAGAGCCGCTCGCGGCCGTCGCGGTGGCGGAACACGGTCACCGGCGCCCACGAGCCCACGGAGGAGACGCCGTCATCAATGAAGCCGCCCGCGGCGAGCGCCATGCGGGCAGCGTCGCCGCCATGGCCCACGGTCGGCGTGAAGTGATCGTCGCCGTCGTGAGGGAAGTAGCGGCGCCGCAGCTCGGCGTCGCCCGAGAAGCCGCCAGCGGCAAGGATCACGCCGAGCTTCGCCTCGACCCGCACGGGGTGCTCGCCGCCGAGCACGGCTCCGGTGACGGATCCGTCGTCGCCCCTCGTCAGCGAGAGCACAGGCGAGCTGTTCCACAGCCGCACGCCAGCGTCGAGAGCGCTCTTGACCATGAGGGTCATGAGCGCGTTGCCGTTGGAGCGGAGCACCGGGCGGCGGTAGCGGGCCGTGTCGAACCACGTGCGGAGGAGCTTCTTCGCGACGTACACGAACGACTTCACGGACTGGTTGACGTGGAAGAACTCGTTGATATCCGGCCCAACCTGCGGCATGTAGCCGAAGACGGTGTAGGAGGAGAGGTACGGCTGCATGAGCGGGCGCTTGTCGCCGAGGATGCGCGCGTCCGTGTCCTTCGGGAGGATCGCGCGTCCGCCGAGGCGGGCCCCTGGGAGGTCCATCTGGTAGTCGGGCGCCTTGTCGGGGTACACGAATTCGACGGCGGTCTCCTGCTCGAAGAAGTCAAGCGCCTCCGGCACGGCGTCGAGGAACTCGCGCACTCCCTCGACGTTGTAGGTCTCCGGGGCAAGGTGCTTGAGGTACGTTTCGACGTCCTCGCGGGTATCGCCGGCCGCGGCACCTTCGCGGTTGCCGGGCACCCACGCCCAGCCCGCGGAGATCGCCGTCGTGCCGCCGAAGTACCGTTCCTTCTCGGCGACGATGACACTCAGGCCCTGGCTTACGGCCTTGAGGGCCGCGGCCATTCCGGCGGCACCGGAGCCGACCACGAGGACGTCGCAGGCCATGGCCTTCTGGATGGTGGTCACGAGGTTCCTTACTGCTGGGAGCCGGCGGCCAGGGCGGGCGCGCCGAGCTGGTCAATGGGCGTGTGTGCGGTCTCACGGGAGCTCAGGACGGCGGCGAGGGCGAGCGCCGCGCACACGGCGCCGAACACCGCGACCGGGATCCACCCGGCGGGGCCAGCGGTCATGAGGAGCCCGCCGATGAGCGGCCCGAAACCTGCGACGACGAGCCCCAGCTGGTTGCCGAGTGCCATGCCCGTGTAACGGACCGGCGCGGCGAAGAGCTCGGCGAAGTAGCCGGGCCACAGGCCGTTGAAGCCCGAGTAGAGGACCGTCATGAACGCGAAGCTCGCCACGAACACGAGGACGAGGTTCCCCGTGCTGAGGGCCCAGAAGTAGCCGAAGAGTCCTGCGGCGCAGCCCACCATGGCGACGACGAGCACCGGCTTGCGTCCGATCCGGTCCGAGAGGGCGGCGACGGCAGGCATGGCAAGCATCGAGAGGCCGATCGTCACAGCGTTGATCGTGAGAATCGCGCCCTTGTCGAGACCGCCATGCGTGGTCGCGTAGGAGAGGCCGAAGACCGTGAAGATCGTCTGCATGACCGAGAAGACCGACATGAACAGAACGCGCAGCACGTCGGGCATCTGGTGCCTGAGCACCTCGCGGAGCGGGAGCTTGCGGACCACTCCCTCCTCATGGGCCTCCTCGAACACGGGAGTCTCATCCAGGCGTGTCCGCACCCAGTACGCGATCGCGAGGACCACGACCGAGCACCAGAACGGCACGCGCCAGCCCCACGACATGAGCTGGTCCTTCGGCAGGGCCGTGATGGGCACGAACACGAGCGTCGCGAGGACCATGCCGGACGCGTAGCCCGTCATGACGAACGACGTGAAGAACCCACGACGGCCCTCAGGCGAGTGTTCGAGGGTGAGGGCGGAGGCGCCCGCGGACTCGGCACCGGCGGAGAAGCCCTGGAGCAGGCGGCCGAGCGTGAGCAGGATCGGTGCGAGCATGCCCACGCTCTGGTACGTCGGGAGGAATCCGATGCCGAGCGACGCGAGCCCCATGAGGCACAGCGTCACGAGAAGGACGTTCCGCCGGCCCAGCCGGTCGCCGAAATGGCCCATGACCATCCCGCCGAGAGGACGCGCCACGTAGGCGACACCGAAGGTCGCGAACGCGGCCACGACGCCGACAGTCGGGTTGTTGGCGGGGAAGAACAGCGCCGGGAAGACGAGCGCCGCGGCGGTGCCGTAGATGAAGAAGTCGTAGTACTCGAGCGTTGAGCCGAGGAAGGACGCGAGGGCGGCCTTGCCCGGCGTCTTGCGCGGTTCGTCGGCAATGGCCTCGGCCGCGCCGGCGCGGCGAATGGCAGTGGTCATGACATTTCCTTGGGGAGTTCGAAGTCGACCGACACGATCTGCTCGCTGTTGGGGAACGAGTACTGCTTGAGCGGCTCGTGCAGGGGGTGGGTGTTGTAGACGTCGATGTCTGCGGCGGACTCGAAGTCCGCGACGATGGCGTAGTCGAAAGAGCGTGCGGACTGGAGGACGTCCGCGCCGTGTGTGAGGGCGAGCAGGCCCGGGATGTTGCCGCGCATGCGGTCCAGCCCGCTTGTCCAGGCCTCGCGCTGTTCGGCCGGGAAGTCCGGCTTGAACTTGAACAGGACGGCGTGGCGGATCATCGCGCGGCCTCCGCGAGGGCCGCCTCGGCCTCATACGAGGCCGGCCGGCCCGCGATCGTCCGTCCCGCGAGATAGCCCATGGTCATGAGCGGCCCGAGCGTCGCACCGGCGCCGGGGTAGCCGGCAGCGTAGGCGCTCTCAGTCGCGTTGCCCACGGCGAACAGCCCCGGGATAGGCGCGCCGTCGACGTCGAGCACTCGCGCACGGCCGTCCGTGGCGATGCCGCCGTTCGTGCCGAACGCGCCGTTGACCACCTCGAGCGCGTAGTACGGGCCGCGCGCGAGCGGGGCCAGTGACGGGTTCGGCCACGGGTTTCGTGCATCGCCCCAGTACCGGTCGTAGGCGGTCTCGCCGCGGCGGAAGTCGGGGTCCTCGCCTTGTACCGCATGCTCGTTGAACCGCGCGACGGTCGCCTCGAGGTTCTCGGCGGGGACGCCGATCTTCTCAGCGAGCGCGGCGAGCGTCGGAGCTTCGATGAGGTACTGCGGCGTGGGCTGGCCCGCGCGGTGGGCGAGGATCCCGTAACGCTCGAGGTAGCTCTGGTCGAAGACCACGTGGGCCGGCGTGTTGAGCGTCTGGTTGTTGGGGGAGTCCCACGACTGGAGGCAGCGCGCGAGGTCGTTGTAGTTCTGGGATTCGTTCGCGAACCGCTTGCCGTGCCGGTTGACCATGATCGAACCGGGCCCTTGGCGCTCGAAGCGCAGGAGCGTGCCGATCGGGCGGCCGTCGCGGGTATCGCCGGTGATGGACATGGGCGCCCACCAGGCCTCGCGCGTCCCGCGGGTCTGCGCGCCGATGCGCTGGGCCATCCGGAGGCCGTCGCCTTCATTCGAGGGAGGGGAGCACATCGTGTAGAGCCGGCTCGCGAGCATCGAATCCGCAAGCTTCGCGTCCCATTCGAAGCCACCCGTCGCGAGGACCACGGCGTCCTTCGCCGCGAACTCCTCGCCGGATTCCAGGACGACGCCGGTGACTCGCCCGCCGTCGTGAGCGAGCCGAGCGCCGCGGGCCTCGACGGCGAGGTGCGCGCCGTCGCCCACCGCGCTCGCAAGGAGCATCGCTACGAGCGCGCGACCCTTCGCGACGAGACCAGCCGCGGCGCGGGCGGTGAGCTCGTCCCACGGGAACCGGGTGAAAGCGCCCCAGTCCTCGTACTCCTGCATCGTGAACGGCGCCCGGCCGTCCGATCGGACGTGCTCCGCGAGGCCGCCCAGGAGCTCGGTGATGTTGGCGAGCTGCGGCTCGATGGTCCGCCCGCCGTCGACCGCTCCCGGGAGGTCCTGACGATAGTCCGGGAAGTTGTCGAGGAAGAGGAAGCGCACGCCGAGCTCGTCCTCGGCGAAGCGGAGCATCGAGTCGCCGTAGTCGACGGCGGCGTCCAGCAGCTCGTCGCGGCCCCGGCCGCGGGACACCGCCCGCACGTACTCGTGCGCAGCAGCAAGCGAGTCGTTGAGCCCGCGCTCGCAGGCGTAGTGGTTCCCGGCGATCCAGAGCATGCCACCGGAAATGGCGCTCGTGCCGCCGAGCCGGCTGGCCTTCTCAAGGACGACGACGGACTTGCCCGCCCGCGCCGCCGTCGCCGCGGCGGTGAGAGCGCCGGCGCCGGAGCCGACGACGACGACGTCGTAGGCGTTCTGCCGAGGGCCGGTGAGGAACTTCATGGTGGGACTCCTTTGAACCGAAAATCTGGCTTCGAGCCGGGAGATTCGGCCTTCGAACCGAAAGGGCTGGCTCGATGAGAGTCCCACCGTTCATGTCGCGTGAATCACACCTTTCCCGTTGATCGGGAATAATTGCTCTCGTGGTCGGGTCCCGTGCCGCGATTACAGGCTTCGGCGGATCGCGTCGCGGAGCGTCCCGTCCCAGCCAAGCGAGCGGGAGATGCCGCGCGCGGCCGTCTGGAGAGCCGTGATCGATTTCTGCACCGGGCCGCCTTCCCTCGGGATGACGACGCTGAGCGCGGCGATCGCCGCCCCGTGAGCGTTGAATACGGGCACCGCGACCCCGGCGGACTCGGGAACGATCGTCCCCAACTGGACGCAGTACCCCGTACGCCGGATCTCGGCGAGCAGACGGCGGAGTTCGTCCGGGTCCGTGATCGTGGCGTCGGTGAGCCGCGGATGCCGGCGCGCGAGGAACGTGTTCTGCTGCTCGGCCGCACCGAACGCCACAAGCAGGAGCCCGGACGAGGTCGCATGGATGGGGAGCCGGCCGGCCACGCGGGTGATGTTGATCGTGGACGTGTTCGAGCCGATCCGCTCGATGTACAGGACGTCCTGCTGGTCCAGGATCCCGAGTGCCGTGTGGTGCCCCACCACGGATTGCACGTCCTCCATGAACGGCAGCGCTGCCTCGCGCAGCCCGAGAACCTTCGAGCCCCGCGAGACGAGTTCCCACAGCCGCGTCCCGATCCGGAGCTTGGCGCCTTCGCGGTCCAGCAGGGACTCGGCGAGCAGCTCGTCCACGAGCCGGTAGGTCGTGGTGCTCGGCAGCCCGGCCCGGCGCGCTAATTCGGCCGCGCTCAGCGTCGAGTGCTCGCCGTCGAACGCCTCGACCACGCGGACGATCCGGTGGACCATCGATTCGCCTGAGGGTGAGTTCGCCATGTTGGCCTCCTGCCCCCTCGATCCTACCCGCGGCCCAATTTCCTCTGCCCCGGCGCCGAGCCGTCTGGGAAACACCGGGGTAACATGAGCGGCCTAGCATCGCGAGCGGGTGCCGTTGCCATGAGGTAAGGAGAACGCATGAGGCTCAGTCCGCGCGAACAGGAGAAGCTCATGATCGTCGTGGCCGCGGATCTCGCGCGGCGGCGGCAGGCCCGCGGGCTCAAGCTCAATTACCCCGAGGCCGTGGCGATCATCAGCTACGAGCTCATCGAGGGAGCGCGCGACGGCAGGACGGTCGCGGACCTCATGAGCTGGGGCACCACGATCCTCGCGCGCGAGGACGTCATGGAGGGCGTCCCGGAGATGATCCACGACGTCCAGATCGAGGCCACGTTCCCCGACGGCACGAAGCTCGTGACCGTCCACGAGCCGATCCGCTAGGAGCCAGCGATGGAAGCACAGAATCCGGCGGAGGGCCTCGTCCCGGGCCAGACGGTCACGGCGCCGGGCGAGATCGTTCTCAACGCGGGCCGGCCCGTCACCGAGCTGAGCGTCACCAACACGGGCGACCGGCCCGTCCAGGTGGGCTCCCATTTCCACTTCGCCGAGACGAACCGAGCCCTCGACTTCGACCGCGAGGCCGCGCGCGGGCGCCGCCTCGACATCCCG